>NZ_JAUBTB010000009.1:0-42486 GCF_036704965.1 Microcoleus sp. F10-B2
ATGCTAAAACTTCGTTGTGCTTACCTCAACGACCTCTTAGCCATTTGAGGTTTTTGCAAAACCGGGATGCTCCCCCTAAGAGCACAGCCTGCCAGTCGCTGTAAGCTGCTATTACAAAAATGTGGTGGAGGGTGAAAAATAGCGAACTCAGAAATATTGCTTTTGTTCCCGGTATGAGAATCTGGCACTTGTTGCAGACAAACCACCGCCAAGTAAATTCTTCAATCAGCGAGTTAACCAGCACAAAATATGCTTCTACAATCAAGTAAATAGTAGGGCTGCTAATACCTAATTGATGCGATTTTTGTTTAGCAACTACAGGATCGATCCAGTGCTGACCAAAAAGGCTATAGATACCCAGAATTACCGCAAACATGAATATTCCCCAAATAGCTCCAGCCAGCAATTCTTGGCGCTTGGGTATGGATAAACGCAGCTTTTTGCGATCGACAAAAACAGACCACGCGATCGGAAAAACTAGCAACCAAACTTGACACAAGACTGACAGTGTTTGTCCCCAGCTTCCAGGGGCAATATACAAGCCTGCTATGATACCGATACTAGCCGCAGGGACAAGCAGTGTTAGAGCCAATAGTGCTGTTTGGCGATCGCCCATTTCCAACATTTTTCACGCTTCATTACAAAATTGGATTAATATCAAAGGTAAAAGCTTGGTAGCGGCGGACAGATTATACCATTTTCAAGAAACAGTGCAACTGTATGCCCCAATTCCCAACCCTTATGCAGTTAGTCATTCTCAAGTTTTTAATATAAAATATAAAAGGGTAGGATTTTTATGCAGCTTATAAAAGTGGTGCTTATTTGTTGCACATAAAAATATGCAGTTGCACAAAATTGAAGACTCCGCCGCTAAAGCTGTTCCGGTTGCAACAAAGTCTTTATGCAAGCACTATTTGAGAATCTATAGCCATCCTAAATGAGTTGTCAACTTTTTACCCCACCCCAACCCTCCCCTTATCAAGGGGAGGGAGTAAGAAATTCACAAATGATTTAGGCTTGCTATATTTGCATTTACCACTCTAAATACCATAATATAATCTAATCCCTAGTAGCTGTGTATTTTGGCTGAATGACGATCGCAATTGATTTTGGAACTAGCAACACCGTGGCCGCTCGCTGGAATCCAGCCCTCCAGCAGCCCGAAACTTTGAAATTACCGGGATTGTCGGCAATCTCGGCTCAAAATCCGCCCCTAATTCCCAGTTTACTCTACGTTGAGGACGCTGCTCAAAGTAAAGTCATACTCGGTCAGCAAGTCCGCGACAAAGGCCTGGATTTGAGTGGAGATTCTCGGTTTTTTCGCAATTTTAAGCGGGGAATTGGCACTTCAGTTCAGGGTTTTCTGCCAGAACTTGACGGGCAACTTGTTACTTTTGAACGAGTAGGTGAGTGGTATTTGAGCCAAATTGTGAACTCAATTCGCGAACTGCCCTTGCCGATCGACTCTTTGATTTTTACTGTGCCGGTAGATAGTTTTGAAGCTTACCGCCATTGGTTGGGAAAAGTGTCACAATCTCTGCAAGTAGAACAGGTGCGGATGTTGGACGAACCTACGGCGGCTGCTTTGGGTTACGGTTTGGCCGATCGCGAAAATCTGTTAGTCATTGATTTCGGTGGCGGAACTCTAGACCTTTCTTTGGTGCGTTTGGACGCTGCCGCCGACAAAAAGCCCCTCGGTTTTATTCTCAAATGGGGCGAAAAGTTATTAGCTGAATCTTCAGCGCAAAAAACAAAAGTTGCCCGGGTTTTGGCTAAAGCCGGACAAAATTTAGGCGGTTCTGATATTGATAATTGGCTGGTTGACTATTTTGTTCAAACAAAAGGGCTGGTAAAATCTCCCATTACCACGAGATTGGCAGAACGGTTAAAGATTCAATTGTCTTTGGTGAATCAGGCGGTTGAGGTTTATTTTGATGACGAAAATTTTGAGAGTTACGAATTAGAATTAGACCGAACTCGTTTTGAATCTATCCTCGCGGAACATCAGTTTTTTGACAAACTAGACGAGTGCATGAATCAAGTATTGCAGCAAGCGCGGCGCCAAGGCTTAGAAATTGGCGATATCGATGCAGTTTTGCTAGTTGGCGGTACTGTACAAATTCCCGCCGTCGGGCGTTGGGTGGAGCAATATTTTGAGCCGGCAAAAATTCGCTGCGACAAACCCTTTGAGGCGATCGCCCAAGGTGCTCTGCAACTGAGTCAAGGCATAGAAATCAAAGATTTTCTCTATCACAGTTACGGCATCCGCTACTGGAACCGCCGCGACAATTGCCACAGTTGGCACAGTTTAATCAAATCCGGCCAGTCTTATCCGATGAGCGAACCGGTAGAATTAGTCTTGGGGGCTTCTTTAGAAAATCAGCCAAGTATAGAATTAATTATCGGCGAATTGGGAGCGGAAACTGGCGGCACGGAGATATATTTTGACGGCGACAGGCTAATTACTCGCCAACTCGCGGGCCAAACATCGGTACAGCCCCTAAATGATAAAGATGGAGCCCGCAGCATCGCGCAATTGACGCCGCCTGGGTATCCGGGGAGCGATCGCATCAAAATCTTCTTCCGCGTTGACGAACAGCGCTTTTTACGCATTACCGTGGAAGATTTGCTGACAAATGAAACTTTGTTAGAGGATAAACCCGTGGTGCAGCTAAGTTAGGAATTAAGCACGCCTAAAAAAACCAGGAATTACGCACTCCGACTGAAGAAACCGGGTTTTTACTGAATCTAGGGGCTGCAACGAAATATTTCGCAAAAAAACCCGGTTTCTGACCAGCCGTGGGTAATTCCTAATAGTGTTTGACTAAGCTGTTCGGCATTTAAATTGTATGTCAAAAAAAATAAAAGTCTTGTGGGGTGGGCGTCCCGCCCGCCCTGAATATACAATTTAAATGCGCGACAGCTTATTCCCGATGCCCAATTCCCAATGCCCCATGCCCCATGCCCTAAACCTGAGATTTGTGCACCACCACGGGTGTTCCCACCGAAGCCCATTCAAATAGCCATTTAGCGTGATTGACAGCTACATTTGTGCAGCCGTGAGTAACGGGATTGCCAAACAAATTATGCCAGTAAGCGCCGTGAATTGCCATGCCTCCGTCGTAATACATTGTATAGGGAACGTCGGGCACGTCGTAGTCCGGCCCAGTCATTCTAGTAACGCGGTGTTTGGTTTCAACGGCAAAGGTTCCGGTGCGGGTTGGAGTCTCTGATTTGCCGCTGGAAATAATCACCGCGTAAACGGGTGTATTTCCTTCCCAAGCTATTAACCTTTGTCTTGATAAATCTATTTCAATCCAGCGTTCGCTGGATTGCTGCAACTGCATAATTTTATTGGCAATTGTGTTGTGCTGTTCGCTGGCCAATGCGGTCATTGAACCGCCGCAGAATGCAGCAAAAGTGAGGGCGCAGCCGGCACAGAAAGTTCCAGCGCGGCGGAAGTAAATTGAGTTGATAATGCTGTTCATTTCTCACACCTCGTACTATTTTAGATTTTAGGTTATAGATTTTAGATTGGCTTGTCCTATTTTAGATTTTAGATTTGAAATGTTGGATTGGGAAACTGGACTTAACAAGTTGTTAAGTTTTGGGCGAGAGTTCGGGCAATTTGGACGATCGCCCGCCAATCTCGATTTTCCACTAAGTGTTTAGGAAATAAGTCTCCGGCTAAACCAACGGCGATCGCCCCGGCGTCTATAAATACTTTCGCATTTTCCAGCGTCACCCCGCCAGTGGGAATTAAAGGAATGTTTCCCAGGGGGCCTTGCAAGCTTTTCAGGTAAGTCGCGCCTCCCAAAGCCGATATCGGAAACACTTTAACGCAGGTAGCGCCTGCTTGCCACGCGGTCACAATTTCCGTGGGAGAAAAAGCACCGGGGACGATCGGCACTCCGGCATCAACGGCTGTTTTAATCATCGCTACATCGGTGTGCGGAGTAAACAGAAATTGAGCGCCGCAGTCTATTGCTTGCTGTAACTCTTCTAAGTTTAATAAAGTGCCAGTACCAATACTAAAAGTAGGAAATTCCGACCGGAGTTCCGCAATTAATTCAACGGCTTTGTGGGTGTTCCAAGTAATTTCAATAAACTGGATTCCTCCTGCTGCTACCGATGATGCCATGTGCCGAGCGAGTTCTTTTTCGGAGGAACGGATAACTGCGATCGCCCGGTGTTTTTTTAGTAGTGTCAACCAAGATTGATGATTCATACAATTTTAGATTTTAGATTTGGGAAGGCTCCCGAATTGGGAACTCGTATCATTCTGACTCGCATATAATTTTAATACAGGTTACTAACTGCTATATAGCAATCCTAAATCATTTGCATAATTATTGTAGGGGCAATCCCACGCCCGGTTGCCCGATAGATAGGGGGTAGGCAAAGAAAGGCACTACCCCTACAAATTTATCTGAATCATTTAGGATTGCTATATATGCCAAATTACAATATGCTCCACGTTCAATTTTTAACGGATAATCTAGGCAACAAAACTGCTGTAATTGTTGACCTCAAAGAATACAGAGATTTTTGGGCGGACGTGCTGGCTGAAGGTGGCGAACCGATCGACTTTCAGTTTTTAGTTGATTCTCAAGGCTAAAAAGTCGCGGCTTGACTTCGAGTACCCAGGCGAACTCTGGGAGGATGTTTACGACTGTCGAATTCATTGAATATAGAAAAGATGAAAGAAGATTTCCCTGGGAAGAAGTTAAGCGCCAGCTTCAGGAAAAAGGTAGGTTGAATGTCTAATATCAAATCCGGTAGCATCGGAATTATATCGTTTCCGGTTGGACCGAAATTATATAGAGGACACGGCAGTGCCGTGTCCCTACCCGGATTAATTGTAGGGACACGGCAGTGCCGTGTCCTGCCGGGAGCGAGGCCGCATGAACTTAAAAAAAATCGGGGAGATTCCAGACCTTCCCAGAATCACCCCAATTCTTGATTTCAAATTTTAGATTAAATCTAAAATCCAAAATCCAAAATCCAAAATTGATTAGGCGATCGTCGCCATTTTCACATCGCTATTAGCTAACAAATTTTGCAATTCATCCGCATCCACAGTTTCTTTTTCAACTAGCAGATCTGCCAAAGCATTAAGGACGTGGCGGTTGCCGACGAGTACATCTTTAGCGCGGCGGTAAGCTTGCTCTACCAACAAACGCACTTCATCGTCGATCGTGGCTGCGGTTTCTTCAGAGAAATCGCGTTCGGCCATGATATCGCGACCCATGAACATATTGCCTTGTTGGCGACCGAGAGCTACAGGACCAAGCCGATCGCTCATTCCGAAGCGAGTCACCATTTGGCGCGCTACTCTTGCCACTTGCTGCAAGTCGTTCGACGCACCGGTTGTTACTTCTTCCTCGCCGAAGACAATTTCTTCAGCAATGCGGCCGCCCAAAGCTACGGCCATTTGATTTTGCAAGTAAGACCGAGAATACAAGCCAGAATCCATCCGATCTTCGCTGGGTGTGAACCAAGTCAAACCGCCAGCGCGGCCGCGGGGGATAATGCTAATTTTCTGCACGGGGTCATAATCGGGCATCAGCGCACCGACCAAAGCGTGACCGGCTTCGTGGTAAGCTACCAAAGTTTTGCGCTTTTCGCTCATCACGCGGTCTTTCTTTTCCGGGCCTGCGAGCACGCGGTCGATCGCGTCGTTGACTTCATCCATCGAGACTTCGGTCAAGTTGCGGCGGGCGGCTAAAATTGCTGCTTCGTTGAGTAGGTTGGACAAATCCGCACCGGTGAAACCGGGTGTCCGGCGGGCGATTTTTTCCAAGTCCACGTCTTTGGACAAAGTTTTGCCGCGGGCGTGAACGTTGAGAATTTCTAGGCGGCCTCCGAAGTCGGGGCGATCGACTACAACTTGGCGATCGAAGCGACCCGGACGCAGCAGCGCCGCATCTAGTACATCGGGGCGGTTCGTGGCAGCAATCAAAATGATGCCAGTATTACCCTCAAAACCGTCCATTTCGGTCAGCAACTGGTTCAGGGTTTGTTCCCGTTCGTCGTTACCACCGCCCAAACCAGCGCCCCGCTGGCGGCCTACGGCGTCAATTTCATCGATAAATACGATACAAGGAGCGTTAGATTTAGCTTGTTCAAACAAGTCGCGGACGCGGGAAGCACCGACACCCACGAACATTTCCACAAATTCTGAACCGGAAATCGAGAAGAAGGGAACGCCTGCTTCTCCGGCTACTGCTTTTGCCAGCAGGGTTTTGCCTGTTCCGGGAGGGCCGACCAGCAGCACGCCTTTGGGGATTTTTGCTCCGACTGCGGTGAAGCGGTCTGCATTTTTCAGGAAGTCCACGACTTCTGCGAGCTCTAGCTTGGCTTGTTCTATGCCTGCCACGTCGCCGAAAGTCACCTGAGTTTGCGGCTCCATTTGGACTCTAGCTTTGGATTTGCCGAAGTTCATGGCTTGGTTGCCGGGCCCGTTTTGGGCGCGCCGCACCAGGAAAAACAGTCCCACTAAGAGCAGGATCGGGAAAAACAGGCTGCTGAGGGCTTTTACCCAGAAACCTTCGTCGCTTTGGGGCAGAACAGAAATGTCTACGTTATTTTTGGTCAGGATGTTGATCAGTTCTGGGTCGTTCGGCAGGTTGACGATCACTTTGTTGCCGTCTTGGGCTGTGACCAGGGCTTTACTGCGATCGGAACTGATATTTATTTTGTCTACTCTCTTGCCTTCGACTTCCTGAATGAATTGACTGTACTTCCAAACTTCCCTACTTGGGGGCTGTTTGTCAAAAAATGCCGTTGCTAAGGCAATGACTACAATAGCCAGCAGTGCGTACAGGCCCGCGTTTCTCCACCGTTTATTCACCGAGGTCGATCCTCCTAATTTTTAGTCCCTGTGATTTGGGAATTTTTAATTATGTTCATCAATCTTAACGTAATTGTAACTTGTTTGCGGCCCGGAAGTATGTTCTGAAGGCAGAAGGAGTTTAGTTATATAGGAGAGAGGGCAGAGGGCTGGGCTTCGGCGAGCGGCAGAGGGCATTCGGATCATTCCCGAACAGTCACCGACGATCGCCCTCCGGCTTCCCAAGAGTGCGCTTGTGCGCTAGATTTAATTGGCGATCGAAGTGGCGATCGAATTTTCCAATCTCGGCGGGTTAGACCTAAAACCTTAATTTGTCAAGACACAGGTAAAAAATTTATGAATGCCAGCTAAATCTTTCTGGTTTGGCGATCGATATAACTGAATAACTGATATATTGCACCATTGGCGATCGGGTTTTAAAGAGCGGGCGCGGGCGGGACGCTCACCCCACAACAAGCTTGATATCTTCTCGCTTCGCAGGCACCCTTGATATCTTCTCGCTTCACAGGCCCGACAGCCTGCGCGAGCGAGAATGGTGCAAAATATCAGATATAACGTATATATGGTCGTAAACTTTCTCGTGCCAAGATAGATACGACCAAAATAAAAATCGATTTTTTTTCAAATCAATCCTTGAAAAAATGATTAACACAAAACCATCAGTCAGTATCGGAATGCCAGTTTACAACGGTGAAAGCTACATTCGGCAAGCCCTAAATTCCCTGCTGGCACAAGACTATCCCAATTTTGAACTAATTATTTCCGACAACGCCTCTACAGACCAAACTCAAGAAATATGTCAGGAATACGCAGCCAATTATCCTCAAATTCGCTATTTCCGAAATGCCGAAAACCTCGGTTCTAGCAAAAATTTTAACCGAGTTTTTGAATTGGCGATCGGCGAATACTTTATGTGGGCTGCCCATGACGATTTGTGGCATCCGAGTTACATTAGCAAATGCGTTGCCAAACTCCAAGAACACCCCCAAGCCGTCATGTGTTGCAGCGAAGTTGCATTCATCGATGAAGAAGGAAATATAAATCCCGACTGGAATCATTACAGAAATCGAGAAACCCTCGGCATGGAAGTTGGCGAGCGAGTATTTACACTCGTTAACAAGCTAACTTGGATTGAAGTGTACAGCCTGATTCGCAGCAGTGCTCTCAAACAAACAAACAAGGTGAGTTCCAGCTATGGAGCCGATGTTATTTTAGAGTTAGAACTATTTATTTTAGGTGAAACAGTCAAAATTCCCGAAGTTTTATTTAGCTACCGGATTCCCCGCAAAGTAGCTAAAACTTCCTACGATTTAATGGTGAGTCTCAATCCAGATGGAGCCGACAAGCAGCGCCGAGATTATCACTTGTCATTAGCCAAAGACTTGTTAAAAGTTTTGCATAACTCCGGCTTGGACGAGAGATTGAAAAAGTCGATATGCACTGACTATATCGCAACTGTTTGCGAAAGTCAGGAATGGTTAGAAATGATTGCTAGAGAACAGTTATTGCCGTTCCAGAACCCCGCCGTTATCCAACAAGTTAGATTATTTGTCAGAAATCAACTGCAAGAACAATTTGGACGGAGTAACTTGATGACAACCAGCCGACTGTGCATTTATCGAGACTTTTTAACCGATTATTATCGGCATTGGATTGCCCAAATGAAAGAGGAGTTTACTCCTCGACGCAAACAGTGGGAATTCGTGGCAATTGTCCAAGCTTTGCACGAACGGGGCTTGCTGGGCAGCGGTAAAAAAGGTTTAGGATTTGCTGTCGGAAATGAGCCGTTACCGTCTTTATTTGCTTCCTTTGGCTGCGAGATTGTGGCGACAGATCAAGGTTTGAATCCTGTGAGCCAAAAACAGTGGGGCGAGACAGACCAACTTTGTAAAGGTAAAGAAGCTCTCAATGAGAAGGGCATTTGTCCGCCCGAACAATTTGAGAGATTAGTTGAATTTCGGGAAGTAGATATGAACTTCATTCCTGAAGATTTGAGGCTAGGAAAGTTTGACTTTATTTGGTCGTCTTGTGCTTTTGAACACATAGGATCGATCGAGAAAGGGCTGAAATTTGTCCAAAATTCTATGGATTGTTTAAAAAGCGGCGGAGTTGCTTTTCACACGACAGAATTTAATTGTACGTCCAATGCAGGGACGCTAGATTTACCGAATTTAGTGTTTTACAGGCTTCAAGATATCGATCGACTAATTAAAGAATTAGAGAAACAAGGACACTGGGTAGAGCCGATCAGCTATGAAATTGGCAGCGATGAACCAGATTTAAAAGTAGCAAGAGCACCTTATACAGAACCGCATTTAAAATTGGAAATGGGCGGTTATGTGGCAACCTCTCTGTTGCTGATTGTCCGCAAAGACTATTATAAAAAAGGGGGAATTTCCAGCTTACCAGTTGTCAGTCAGGAAAGGGAAAAACCAATAAAAATAATTTACGACATTTCTGTTCTAGGATACGGTCAGCACACATACAGTTCCCGAACAGGTGTTGCCCGAGTCATTGAAAATATTGCATTGGGTTTGCTTGCTTCCAAAGAAATAGATTTATCTTTTTGCGGCAGTCATTCTATGTATGCCGTGTATTCTTGTCTGGATTACTTGCAGTCCCAGCCAATCTTTAAAGAAACGCCGTTTGTGCATCCCAGCTTCATCTATATTTTGATTAAAAAATTAAATGATTTGTACGGAATGCTGGAAAAACGGGGTACAATTGCTCCCGAGTCTGGTGCAGATTTAAAGTATCAGCCGTTGATGGAAACTCTGAAAATTTCCCTGAGCAACTCGCTTAGCTTGACAGGTAACTACAGCAATTTACTAGATGCAGATAGTTTAAGCAGAACGGATATTTTTCATACCACATTTTATCACTTTCCAGAAGCAGTAAAACAAATTAAAAACCTGAAAAAATTTGCTACAGTCTACGATTTAATTCCGATTGTATTGTCGGATTTGTATGTCGGGAAAAATGACAGCGACTACCAGAGGATGATAAAATCTTTGGAGAGCATAACTGCTGAGGATTACGTTTTGTGCATATCCCAGGCTACTAAGAACGATTTGCTCGATCGAGTAAAGGCGATCGATCCGGCAAAAGTGTTCGTTACCTACCTAGCAGCGAACCCAAATACATTCTATCAATGTACTGATACCGACAAACTAACAGCAGTCAGAAATAAATACAGCATCCCCGACGCACAGTATATCTTAGCAGTCAGCACGCTAGAACCTCGAAAAAACCTCGAACACGTCATCCGCTGCTTTGCCCAGTTAGTCCAACAGCAAGGTATCAAAGATTTGTACCTCGTCTTAGTAGGTGCTTTTGGTTGGGATTACGAACCGATATTTGAAGAAATATCAAAAGGCGGTTTATCAAAAGACAGAATTCTAATTACTGGTTATGTCGCGGATGAAGATTTGGCCGCACTCTACAGCGGTGCTTTAGTATTTGTTTACCCGTCGCTGTATGAAGGTTTTGGTCTGCCTCCTTTAGAAGCAATGCAGTGTGGCGTTCCAGTTATTACCTCCAATAATTCATCTCTGCCGGAAGTAGTTGGATCGGCAGGAATAATGCTGCACCCTCAAGATGCGGACGGACTTTGCCACGAGATGCTGCAACTTTATAAAAGTCAATCTTTGCGGCAGCAAATGTCGCGAAAATCCCTCGAACAAGCTAAAACTTTTAGTTGGGAAAGGTGCATTCAAGAGACAACAGACGCTTACAAAATAGCCTTGTCAAGCTAAACTAAAAGCACAAAATATGCTACAATTAAACTCGGAACCAATCAAAGTTATTTACGATATCTCTGTCCTCGGACAAGGACACTTGCACCTGCGAGCTCGGACGGGCATTTTTAGGGTGGTTGAAAATATTGCGGAGGGATTGGCTAAGTCCAAAGAATGCGATTTGTCCTTTTGTACAACTCAATATTTTCAGTTGTTGGATGCTGCTTTGGATTACCTACAATCCAACCCTAAATTGACAGGAATTCCGCTGCTGCATTCCAGCTTTGACCGAATTTTTTACAGGAAGCTGGCGGAAGTTTATCATTTGGTGGGCGTGCAAGCGCAAGCGCAGGAAGTTGCGGGTAAGGCTGAGGATAAATTGTTTTTCGATGAGCTGAAAACCAATCTAGCTAACGGTTTGAACGCGATCGGCAGTTACTGGAGTTCGATCGCCCCTGATAGCTTAGAGGGAGTGGATATCTTTCACTCTCCCTACGATGAAATACCTGCATCGGTAAAGACAGCAAACAACCTGCAAATTTTTCTGACAATTTACGACTTAATCCCAATTTTACATCCGCAGTTTATTCTCGACGAGCGAGTCTCTTTCCTTCATAAAAAAACCTTAGCCAACATTTCTCACAATGACTGCATAACTTGCATATCTCATTCAACAAAAAACGACCTTTGCAATTATTTAAACATTGACGATTCGAGAGTGTTTGTCACGCATCTCGCTGCGGAACCGAGCATATTTTATCCCTGTCGCGATGCGGCAAAACTTGCCTCTACTCGCAGCAAATACGGCATTCCAGATGCTGCTTATATTTTGAGTTTGGGTACATTGGAACCGCGCAAAAATCTCGACGGTGCAATCCGCAGTTTTGCTCAACTAATTGAGGAACAAAATATTAAAGATTTATATCTAGTGTTAGTGGGTACTCCGGGGTGGAAATACGAGAAAATCATGGAAGAAGTTTCTAAGAAAAACTTTCTCAAAGAACGGATAATTTTTACCGGATACGTGCCAGAGTCTGATTTGGCAGCGCTTTACAGCAGTGCTTTAGCATTTGTGTATCCGTCGTTTTATGAAGGTTTTGGTTTGCCGCCGCTGGAAGCGATGCAGTGCGGAGTACCGGTGATTACCTCCAATACCTCTTCGCTTCCGGAAGTAGTTGGGGAAGCGGGGATTATGGTAGATCCAACAGATACCGATGCGCTGTGTCATAGTATGCTGGAAATCTACAACAACTCGTCACTGCGAGCAAGTATGTCTTTAAAATCTTTGGCGCAAGCTAAACTTTTTAGCTGGGAAACTTGCACTCAAGAAACTATCGCTGCTTATCGAACTGCTTTATCGTAATTTTACAGCAAACTCACCATGAAAATAGTTATTGACGGTATATTTTTTCAAAGCCAGCAAAGAAGCGGGATTGCTCGCGTTTGGGAGTCTTTGATGGCAGAATGGGTAAAAGATGGTTTTGCTCAGAATATAGTTATGTTGGATCGCGCGGGTACAATGCCGAAGATTGCGGGGATTGAACATCGATCGATTCCGGTTTACGATTACAACAAAACTGATGCTGACAAACAAATGTTGCAGCAAATGTGCGATCGAGAAAATGCTGATTTATTTGTTTCTACCTACTATACAACACCGATTTCGACGCGATCGGCATTTGTCGCCTACGACATGATACCCGAAGTTACGGGAGGCGACCTGAATAATCCCATGTGGCGAGAAAAACATCATGCTATCCGCCAAGCATCTTCCTACATCGCCATTTCCCAAAACACCGCCCGCGACTTAGTAAAGTTTTTCCCAGAAATATCTCCCCAATCAATTACTGTAGCTCACTGCGGCATTCAAAAACATTTTTATCCTTCTAGTCTACCAGAAATAGAAGCATTTAAAACTGCACACAGAATTGAAAAACCATACTTTTTAATAGTCGGAGAACGATTGGGATTCAACGGTTATAAAAATACGATTGCTTTTTTTCAAGCTTTATCGAGACTCAGCAGCAAGTCGGGATTTGATGTTGTTTGTACTAGCGGTCAACCTTCGCTAGAACCTACATTACAACCGTACACTGCTGGTTTAAACGTCCACCTGCTGTATTTGGGCGACGATGAATTAAGAGCGGCTTACTCGGGTGCGATCGCCCTGATATTTCCATCGAGGTATGAAGGTTTCGGACTGCCAATATTGGAAGCAATGGCTTGCGGTTGTCCCGCCGTCACTTGTCCCAACAGCTCGATTCCAGAAGTAGCAGGCGAAGCAGCATTGTATGTAAGCGAAAATGATGTCAATGCACTGGCAAATGCGCTGCTGGACGTACAGAAGCCAGATATTCGCAACTCGTTAATTGCTGCCGGACTTGGACAAGCCCGCAAATTTACTTGGTCAAAGATGGCAAAAACAGTTAGTTCTGCCTTGATTCAAGCCTGCGGCAGCCAACAGCAAATCCCGGCTAAATCGCCGGAATCTCCAATCTTATTGTCAAGCGTTATCGAGGAATACAAAAAAAATCCGACCGATTTATCTGCACTAGCAAATGTCCGCCAAGCTCGAAAACAAATTGCTGCTATCTGGCTTAATTTACCAGCAGAACAAGTTGCAAGTGCCTTTGCAGGCGATGCAGGCAAACAGCACCAAGCGCTGCTTGCTAGCGAGATTAGAGATGAAGTGCTAACCGATACAGAAGAGACTTTGGTGAGCGAATTAGCCGCCAATGTGGCGAAAGGATTTAACGAGCCAAAAGCCATCAATTACCTGCTCGCAGCCATGCTGTACCGTCGGGCACACCAATTGCCGGTCAAGTACGATCGCGCTAAAGTGCCTAATTGGTTCGCCAACGAATATCTCAAATTCATGTTTACTTGTCCGAACATATTTCAAACCCGAGGAGAAGCAGAGAGTTACTATCAATTTACCCGAGGATGGATTGATTACTTACATACTAATTTGTTTGAGAATGCAGATTCGCCACTTTGGCAGAATATTGCTTTGTTGTTCGCGCAAATTGCTAACTTTATCCCGCTTTATTTTACAACTGCCAACCTGCGCGATATTTACACCAAACGGGCGGAAATTATCGAGTTTGCACTCAAGAATCGCGGCTGTTCAATTGATTGTATCTTCCCGGCGCGATCGCCAAATCGCACAAAAATCCGCCTCGGCATCATCAGCGACCATTTCGCGCCGCAAACCGAAACCTTCGCTACCATCCCGGTTTTCGAGCATTTAAACCGCAACGATTTCGAGATTTACCTGTACGCGCTCAACACCAGCGGCCACCAATTAGAACAATACTGTCAAAGTCGCGCCGACAAACTGGTTGCACTCCCCAAAGACTTTGCATCGCAAGTCCAAACAATCCGCGCCGACGACTTAGATATCCTGTTTTTCGGTACGAATTTAACAGCTATTAACAAACCAGTTGGATCGCTAGCAATGCACCGTTTAGCTAGGGTACAAACGACATCTTTCTGTTCCCCGACAACTACCGGTATCCGCCACATGGATTACTACATCGCAGGTCAATTTACCGCACCGGATGCTAGTTATCAAGAACAATATCGCGAACAGTTGGCTGTGCTCGAAGGCAGCGGTTTTTGTTTCAAATACGCAACCGAATCGGAAGTAGCTACAGTCAAACCTACCCGCCAAAGTCTCGGAATTTCCGACAAAACAACAGTTTTTATCTCCGGCGCAAATTTCTATAAAATTTTGCCGGAGTTGAGAGAGAGTTGGGTAAAGATTCTAGCTGCTGTACCCGATTCCATCTTGATTTTATATCCCTTCGGGCCGGCTTGGACTCGCACTTATCCAGCCACACCTTTTGTTAACAATATGAACGCTGTCTGCGCTAAATACGGCGTGAATAACAACCGCTTGCGGTTCATAAAACAACTGCCAAGCCGCGCGGATGTGAAAGAATTTTTGCAGCTAGCAGATGTTTATCTCGATTCCTATCCTTACGCTGGGGCAACATCGTTAATCGATCCTTTGCAAGTAGGATTGCCGGTGGTTGTTGTAGAAGGAAATGCTTTGCGGTTCCGCCAAGGTTCGGCGATGTTGCGGGAACTGCAAATGTCTGATTTAATTGCGTATGACGAAGCATCTTACATTCAACTAGCTGTTACTCTCGGCACCAACCAGCAATTGCGGCAGCAAAAACGGCAGCAAATTCAGGAAAAAATGCAAGGCAATCCGCGCTGTTTTGACAGTGTTGCATACTCTGGGGCGATCGGCAAATTATTCCAAGAACTCTTTGGCAAATGGCAAACCAGCCACCTGGAAGTATCCCGCAGCTTACAAGATACAACTCCCGAACCGACAGATTTTTTCGATCGCCTCTCGAATGCCGTCAAGCTTTACCAAAGAAACTCATCAAACATCTCAGCAATATCCGAACTGCGTCAAATCCGCAAACAAATCGCTGATTTTTGGCTGAACATTCCCGCCGAAAACCTCGAAACTTCCTACAAAACCGACCCCGGCAACAGCTATCAAATAATGCTTTCCAGTGGCTTCCAACGTCAACCGATGATGGAAAGCGAACAAATATTTTTGCACCAATTAACGCAGATTAGCAAAGGATTAGTGCATCCCAAAGCTGTCAACGCCTTGCTGGCAGCAATGCTGTATTTCCCACCGGGAACCATGCGAATTCCCGACGCTCGCAACCGTTTGCCGCACTGGTTAATTGGCGATTACGAACAATTTTTTGAGGCTGATGCCACCGTCAAGTCTGAGTCAAGTTCTGACTTGTTAGCTCAATACATTCAATCCCCGCAATTTGCGAATCAACTGTTAGGATGCGTCAATCTTTACCGCATCGATCCGTCTGATGAATCGGTAGTTTTGGAACTCAGGCAAATCCGAAAGCAACTGGCTGATTTTTGGCTGACTGTTCCCTCCGAACAATTGAAAACTGTTTACAAAGGAGAAGTTCGCAAGGGATATCAAGCACTACTTAGCTGCGGCTTGCAAGCAGAAGCAATGACGGAAGCCGAACAAAAATTTTTGCAGCAATTGACCGAACTTAGCAAAGGGTTGGTGCATCCTCAAGCTATCAATGGTCTGCTGGGGGCGATGCTGTATTTTGTGCCGGGAAAAATGCGGGTTCCCGATGCTCGCACCCGCTTGCCGCAGTGGTTGCTTGAAGATTACGAAAAGGTGTTTGAGAGCGCATTGGAGCCAACAGAACAACCACTTATTAAACAAGATTATCTGCCGCAGTTTCTCAATCAATTAACTGCTGCGGTCAATCTTTATGAAATCGACCCGACTGCTGAATTGGTAATAGCAGATTTGCGCCAAATTCGCAAGCAAATTGCCGATTTGTGGCTGAGCGTTTCCGGCGAACAAGTAGAAGTTTTGTACCGGAGCGATTTTGGCAAGGGTTACAAAGCAATGCTGCGCAGCGGGTTTATTAACGAGCCGCTGAATGAGAGCGATCGCGAGTTTTTCAACTCGTTGGTTGTTGAGTTGAGTAAAGGATTTGGAACGCCTAAAGCTGTAAATAATTTGTTGGTGGCAATGCTGTATTGTCGCCCTGGACAGTTGCGGGTTCAGGATGCGAATACTTGTTTGCCTCCGTGGTTGTTGGCGGATTACGAGCAGTTGGTTGGGGGTGCGGTGAAGGTGGCTGTTGGGTGATGAAAGTGCGATCGCGCTGGGCGGGGAGCGGCTCGCCCAGCCCGATCGATTAGTTAGACAATTGGAACTTGATTTTTAAGGGCAAAAGAAGTGCTTCAAATATATGGACATTCTCTATTCCTCTGTTTCAATCAACTCTAAACCATTCATCCAATCCTTGCCTAATTTTGAATTAGTAATTATAGTCTTTAAATCATTTTTTATGATGTCTCTAAAATAGGGAGTGTCTTGAATTCTAAGCTCCCAATTTTTTAGCCAAAATTCTTTAGGTAAACGTTTAATGATATCTAACACTTTTTCTTCAATTTCATCACTTTCAAATACATCTAGTAAATCCATCTCCCAAAAATATACTAATCGGTCAGTGATATACTCATTGAAAGCACTAATATTTGCCTTCGTCATAAATTGATTATTTTTTCCAAAAAGCTCTGGGTAATTTCCTTTCACCGCTCTCCAGGTGGCACAGAAAAACTCGATCAAGGAATCTTCATCATTTTCAAGCACTGTAAATGACTTACGAATATATCGGATTGTTTGTTCTATTGCAGTAATTGGCACTAGCGCATTTTCGTCTGTAATCTCTCTGTTATAAGACCAATCTAATAAATTTTGAAATGGGCTTGATGGAGAATCATTGAGAGACGCAAGTATCAGTGGCTTATCACCATATTTAACACGCGCTCGTACAAGTCGTGTCTCAAGTTCATCTTCATTAAAATCTGCAACAATAGATTTGACATTTTCGGCTGAAACTCGTACTGCTTTATTATTTACTACAATAAACTGGAAAGCTTGTTCTTGACGAGTAGCATCTATTAAGCTAACAACAGTTATTGGTAAATCCTCTTTATCAAAATCAGACATACCATAAAGACGGTGCTGTCCGTCTACAATAAGTGCTGGTTTAGCATCCTCTTGTTCATTGCGTTCAAATGAAAACTCAATAATTCCCCAATTGAGTTGATTATCACAGCCATTTAATATGTTTACAGGCTTTTCTAATGAACTATTTGTTTGAATAATACTTTCGATAATTTTTGTATTTAAAGAGGTAAACTTTGCTTTGCCTGGATCAAAAGCTATAAGTATACTATTAGGAATTGTATTGATTGAACTAGCCTCTATAAATTTTGTAACTGCACTAGCTCTAGCTTTTCTTAGTACACGCTGCGCTCCTTTTTTGACATCTTTTATTCGTCGAATCCCCAACCACTCTTTCAAATCTTTTGCGCGTGCATTAAAAACAAAAAAACGAGTTACCTTTTCATCTGTGCGCTGTGATATTAAACTGCCAAAATAACACCTGTGTTCAGTCATAACTATCCCCTTATTTTGTGATGTTTTTCGCAAAAAATCTCTATATTTAAGAAATGCCAACTATCATTGGGATTTTTGCGTCCAAATTTTAACTTTCCCGCATCGGCTGCTGATTTTCCACAAATAGAACACTTAAATTCTCTTTTAGCCCATAAAGCCAATTCATATTGCCTGTTCATCTCCGTCGAAAAGTGTTTATCGTTTTCATCACTTACGAGACATATCTTTTCATAATGAAAATCGCTAGCATCTATATGATCTGACTTTTTACCATTACAAGTTGAGCAAGCGACTTCAAGATTAAAATTATCACTTGCACCGCCCATTGTTTGCGGCCATTTATGCTCCACTTCGGCCAAGTTGTATGAGTTTTTTTTTCTGGTATCAAAGTCCAGTTCGTCGCCGTTGTATGAGTTTTTTTTTCTGGTATCAAAGTCCAGTTCGCCGCCACAGATATAGCAAGCCTTATTATTATCTCTGGCTCTCTTTCTTATGTTATGTTTAGTGCTGTCTGCTACCTGTGCATTTCTCTTATCCAAACACTGACGAAGTAAGAAAATAATTCGTTCAATAGGCTTTTCCGGGAAGCGCATATCATCCTTCAGGAAAGCTCTCAAATCAGTGATTAATTTTTCATCTCCTTTACCCTCTTTTTTACACTTCCTTTGAAAATAATCAGCGGTTACTATCAGTCGTCTCAATACATAGTTGATGGTGCTATTGTAAACTAAATCTATTAATTCTCCATCAGCTTGCAGAATATAATCAATTCTTGAAATAAAGGAGTCATTTTTGACATCAGCAGGGAAAAGTTTTTTAATAAATTCCCTTAGCTGTTCTCCTGGGTTAATGTTATTTTCATCGACACTTTTTTGCATCGGATAACTCTCTTTGGATTTTCTCTCAAACTCAGATGAATAATCGTTGCTTTTAATTGTAATACTTTCCTTTTTTCGCTTTGCTCTTTCGCTCCTATATTTCAATACGATCCACTACAGATTTCTTGTAGTAATCAATTATCCCAATCTTTCTGCATGACTACATCGCATTTTAATATTTCTTAACTACTATGATGACTCTAGCAGTTCAATTTTCCCTAGTCGAACATTACCCCAAAGCGTTTTCAGAATATCCACCTCATAAAGTATACTGTATGCAATTGGCATATTTCTGGTACATTGTCCCACTGAGCGACTAATTACAACCTAACACTGTTTTAGCCCGATCGCTGGACGGAGAGTGGCTGGCAATCTTTCGGGGAGAAGATGGACAAGCTGCGGCATTGCGCGATTGCCCTTCTTATGCGAAACCCGACAAACAGGAAATATTATACTGTATAGCTGCACTACAACCCTAACCAACCTCGAAGAAATTGCTCAACTCGCTCAGCATCAGAATCCGCTAATTTGCCAATCGTCGTTACAACCAAGCTTTCATGCACTGTATACAAACCTCGCTTGACTGCGGTAGCCACATTTAACCCGGCTGTTGACCATTCAGCAAGTACGAACTCACCCTCCAGTAAGGATGCAGTTTTGCTTGTCAATGGCACAATCATAATGTCTTGAGATACGTGCGGCACACTCACAACAATAGCTGGTCTTACCTTAGAACTAGACAAGTCTGAAAATGGATATCTAACCAAAACTAGGTCATGTTTAGAGTAGCTGGGCGTAAACATCATCCTCAGTATTGTCCCAAACTGTATCTAGTGATGTTTGACTCGCTTGAAGCCAAAACTCAGTTTCTTCATCAGGTAAGAGTGTTACTAATACTTTTGCGCCTTCGGGTAATTCTGATAACTCCAGCAGTTCAATTTTCCCTTGTCGAACAGTAGCCCAAAGTGTTTTTAGCATATCCACCTCATAAACTGTGCTTTATGCAATTTGCCGATTTCTGGTAGGTTGTCGCACTGAGCGACTAATTACAACCTAACTCAGGATTGAATTGATATCAAGCTGGGTCGATTGTAGGCGATATCTGTAGGGACACGGCATTGCCGTGTCCGTAAGAGGAGACGGCAGTGCCGTTTCCCTACCATTTCCCTATCGTGTCCGTAAGAGGAGACGGCAGTGCCGTTTCCCTACGGGGATATTACTCCCATTAAAAACGGTAATTTAATTCAACACGAGTTCTGGCTGCTGAGTCTCAAACAAAGGACGAGTTACCTGACGCAGCAGCACTGTTTCTAAACTGCCTTCTACTACATTTTCTGCTTCTATTTCTAACTCGCCCCACAATAGCCGATCGCCTTGATTGGGCATTTTACCTAAATTGTGGATCACGAATCCGGCGATGGTTTGGTAAGCTTGGTTGGTCGGCAGGTTTAACCCGAGTTTTTCGTTAACTGCTGTCACTTCCCATAGACCAGAAATTAGTGCCGAATGAGCATCTTTTTGCAGGATAGTTGCCTCGGAAGGTAACAGCAGCGGTTGAGACTCTTTACTGGTAATCCAACCGGTCAGCAGCCGCACGGTACCGTTGAGAATTGCTAGCAGCGGCCACAGTATTTTTGAGCAGAGTTCGAGGGCTGGCATCAGCAGCAAAGCGGTGCGTTCTGGGGCGTGGGTTGCTAATACTTTGGGGATTAGTTCTCCTAAGACTATTTCTACGTAAGTTACTAAGATAAAAGCTGCGGGAACTGCGATCGAATGAGCAGTCAGCATCGCCGGCAAATGACCGATCGGCAATTTGTCGATCCACGGTTCGATCCAGTGTACAGTTGCTCCCTCACCCAACCAACCCAACAGCAAACTCCCTGCTGTTGTGCCAGTTTGAGTCACAGACAGGTAATGCGGTATGTTGTTCTGAGCTTGGTGGACGAGTTCGGCAGTTTTAGCGGTTGGGCGATCGTCCAAGTGGGCGAGTTGGCGGATTTGATGGCGATCGGCTGATACTAATGCTAGTTCTGATGCCACAAAAAAGGCGATTACAAGTGTTAAGCCCAGCAACATTGCTAATCTCAGCACTGTTTCGGCGACTTCTATTTCCAGGCAAGTAAGGTTGTTCAAGATAGATATCTAATACGATAGATGTTTTAAGTTAATTATTTAATTTTAGCTGGCGATTGAGATATATTGAGCGCCAGACATTGCGGATATCCCCACTACCCGTATTCGTAGGTGCGCATTGCGCACCTTACCCGTAGAACTTGTGAACTCTTTCTCTTGTCTTCCTTCGCACCCTTGGCGTCTTCGCGGTTCGTTTTAACTGAGATCTTGCACCATTCTCAATTACTTGTTTAGGAACAGGCTTTTCGGCCTGTTCCACAATAAAATTCATCTCTTGTGGAAGAGGTATCTTGCGAACAGGCTTTTCGGCCTGTTCCACAATAAAATTCATCTCTTGTGGAACAGGCCGAAAAGCCTGTTCTTGACAATGGTGCAAGATGTGAGTTAAAAAAAAGCATCTAATTTACCAAACCGGAACTCATTGCTGTATCAACTCTCCCTTACTTCCCGGAGCGCATTAATTTCCGTAAAAGTCTGCACCGGATCGGACTTCAACCCGCCTTGAATGTAATTCAACTTCACTTCTTCTAACAAATCCGACAGCAGCGACTGCAATTCCCCGAGAGTTTTCTCATCTTGCAATTCCCGCCGCAAACTTTGATTAAATTCTTGGCTGAAATTATCGAGAATTTTTCGACCTTTATCGTCTTCATAAGTAGTAGCTACTACATCCACAGCAGTTTGAGCCAAATAATTCGCTAGCTGTTCCGTCATCTCAGCAGGCAAAATATTAATCGGAGATAAAGTTTGCAGGATTTGATAGAAATCCGACTGTTTGATTGTTGTTTCCAAATTGTGGTGCAGCAATTCTTCCAAATCTGGTTGCACCTGCGGCAAAACTTTGTAAATTGTCAGATCCAAAATCCGCTTGGTAATTTGTTCGATCGTATTTTCCTGATTGACGTGAAGGTATGGCTGCTGCGCCAGCAACATCTGCGCCGCGTCGCCCTGTTCGATCGAACTTTTAGCTTGATTGATAAACCGCACCATCATGTATTCCGACATCGTATTGGCTAAATAAGCCACCGGTTCGTAGGTAATTTGAGCAACTACGCGATCGAGATTCACCAAACCCGACTTGTGCAGCCGCACCAATACCGGCAGAATCCGCCACCCCTGCCAAATCGGTATTACCAGAAACACTTCGTACCAGCGCCTCAGCACAAAATCAAACCAAGTTACCCCCGGTTTACGGCGGGTGTGAAACAGACTTTTAATCAAAAATTCCGCCCCAAAAAAACCGATAAACAACGCATCAATTCGCCAAAACTGGTCGGCGCTTTTCAAATATTCGGGATTTGGCAAACTCGAATCAATGCCTTTAATCGGGTCATAAATTTTAACTAAACCCGGAAAATAGCTCTGATAAACAGGGCGCAACTGAAGGTAACTGAAATGAAAAAGTACCAGCAAAAAATTGGCCACCGCTACTAATGCGCTCAGTTTTGCCCAAGAAATTGCTTTTTTGGACAACTTTACATCGGTGCTGTTAACAGTTGTGTGGGAATCTGACATAAAAGTAATTTTCCGAATTTGCTAATCGATAAATCTATCTTGTGGCTGAGGCTAAAAAACTCTTAACCTATTACAATCCCTTGGTGGACGATAAGTATAAGGAAACCAAATGCCGTGAACTTAAAAACAGTCATATCGCTGCTCAAAGAAACTTTTACTGAATGGCAAGAAGATAAAGCGCCAACCCTAGCCGCCGCCCTAGCCTATTACACAGTCTTCTCCCTCGCCCCGCTGCTAATTATCGTGATTGCGATCGCCGGTTTAGTCTTTGGCCCAGACGCAGCCCAAGGTCAAATTGTCGCCCAACTCCAAAGTCTAATCGGCAAAGATGGCGCCCAAACCGTCCAAGAACTCATCCTCAAAGCCTCCGAACCCAAGTCGGGAATGATTGCTACTCTAGTCGGCATCGCTACACTTTTGTGGGGCGCTTCCAACGTGTTTACTAATCTTAAAGAAGCCCTCAATACTATTTGGAATGTTTCACCTCCTCCCGGACGCGGTATCTGGGGCTTTTTACAAGACCGCCTACTGTCTTTTGCAATGATTTTAGGGATCGGCTTTTTACTGCTAGTTTCTTTGGTAATTAGCGCCATTTTAGCAGCCGTCAGCTATTGGTTAAACGGCTGGTTGCACTTACCCGTCGGCATTTGGCAGATCGTGGATTTTGCCATTTCTTTTGGCGTAGTCACGATGCTGTTTGCCTTAATTTATAAACTATTGCCCGATGTTAATCTGGCTTGGAACGATGTTTGGATCGGCGCTGCTATCACCTCCTTGTTGTTTACGATCGGCAAATCCCTAATTGGAATTTACCTCGGAGGTAGCGGTATTGCCTCTACCTATGGTGCTGCTGGCTCGTTCGTGATTATCTTACTTTGGATCAATTATTCGGCTCAGATTCTCTTCTTAGGTGCTGAGTTTACTCAAGTTTGGGCTAATCGCTACGGTTCCCTGATGCTGGCAAAACGCAAAAATTTGCTCAGCATTCAAGCTGAGGAGTCCTCCGCGTCCAAACACCGACAGAATTCTTAATATTGGATACAAAAAATGCGATCGCTCGCTTTTGAGCCAGCCGGATGCCAGCACCTTGAAACCTATGTCAGTTGGGACTGCCAGGCCTGTGGAATCACTAAATTTTAGACTCAACCCATCGCCAAATCTGCCCGCGAACTTGACCGGGCGAACACTTAGTAGTATCACTGGATATGGTTGAAATCAGTTTATCTTGATCCCTGTTCCTACCCTTCGGTGATCACCGAAAAATTTGAAGTTTGCGATCGCCCCGAAAGAAATTTGTTTCCTTGCTAGTCCCCAATTTCAACGGTGAAACCAATCTCAAGTCCACAAACTGGGATATTTCAACCTGAACTGATATCAGGAGGTACTTTTGTACGCATCAAAACATCTGGGACGCCACCTGCTCCCTATGTCAGACATGGAGCTAATTCGCCTGTGGGTAAACCGCAAATCCCCCCGCAACCGGCGCTTTAGCTGGCAGGCGGCCAACCATTTTCGAGTGTTTGTCGCAAAACCGCTGGCACAAGTTACTCTGACAGATGTGGAGACTTTCGCCGCAGCGATGAGAGTTCGGAAATTTCCACCGCGTTTTTACAAGCAAACCTTGGTAGCGCTGAAATCGCTGTTCGCCTTCGGTCAGCAAACGAAAATTTTGCCCGCAACACTCCCCCTTCACCGGTGGCCGGTTCTGCGCCGGAATCGCTTTAAACGCCTTCGTTTTCAACTCTCTTGGGGTTTTTTAATCTGTTTGTGCTTTTTCTTAGGTCGAATGACGCCGAGACTGTGGGGACAATCTGTCTCGGCAGAAAGCTCGCCTACCCCGAAACGTCTGCCGGAAGTTGCGGCGATCGATTCACCAGACAAAAGAGAGGATAACATCGAGCGCGATCGACAACCCGAAACTGCAACCCTGAATGCACCAGCTCCCACACAGGATAGCAAACTTGATAGCATCGGCCCGGAACGTCGAGTCAAAGCCTTTCTCGACACCATCGCAGCCGCCGAAGGAACCGCTAGCCCCGACGGCTACCGCACCCAGTACACCGGTACAAAATTTGTCAGCTTTCAAGATCACCCCAGGGAAATGAGGTGCGGCCGCCGCTACGGCAAAAAACTCTGTTCCGACGCTGCGGGGCGATATCAGTTTCTCAGCACCACTTGGGACAGATTTGCCAAAAAATTTGGCGTCCGCGATTTCAGCCCCCAAAATCAAGATTGGATGGCTATAGAGTTAATCCGAGAAAAAGGTGCATTAGAAGATATAGAAGCGGGGCGATTGGAGCCAGCAGTCAGAAAACTCGCTTACATCTGGCCTTCTTTTCGGCGTTATGGCGGTTCTGTAGAATCGTCGATGCCCAAACTCGAAGCAATGTACCTGCAAAATTTGGGGATTGACCGCCCCGGATTGGTTGTTAGAAATTAGTGAACAGTCCCAGGACGAGTTTAGATTGGGGTTGGGCAATTTTGGATTAAATTTTGACATCCAAAATTGAAAATGAGGGATTTATGGGTGATGTCTATTCTTCGGGAATTAAAAAATTAGGCTAATTTTCCATCTTCCATGTGAACGATGCGATCGGCAATATCCAAAATACGGTTATCGTGAGTGACTAACAGAATAGTACAACCCTGCTCTTTGGCTAGTTGCTGCATCAAATTCACCACTTCTCGACCGGATTTGCTGTCCAGGGCGGCTGTGGGTTCGTCAGCCAAAACAATTTGCGGTTGACTGACCAAAGCGCGGGCGATCGCAACTCTTTGTTTCTGTCCTCCCGACAAGTCATCTGGATAATAGTTAATCCGCTGTTCCAGTCCTACTAACTCTAGCATTTTTGCAGAGCGATCGCGCATTTGAGAACGCGACAAATTGCCGTGAACTTCCAAACCCATCTGCACGTTTTGCAGCGCCGTCAAACTGCGGTGCAAGTTGTGCGCCTGAAAAATATAGCCAATTTTGCGTCGCGCCTTTACCAATTGGTCTGAACTGGCTTTGCACATTTCTTGACCGAGAATTTTGAGACTTCCCGATTGACCGGATCTCAGTCCGCCAATCAAAGTTAAAAGCGTGGTTTTTCCCGAACCGGAAGGCCCAGTCATCAGCACAATTTCACCTGCATTAATTTCGAGATTAATGTCAAAAAGTACCTGTTTTCGCAGTTGACCTTGACCGAAGTAGTGGTCGAGTTGGTGCGCGGAAACTACAGGTACAGCAATCTGTAATGGGTTGGTTGTTGGGTAGAGAGTAGTAGAATTCATAAGTTATTGGTTTGAGGTTGGAGATTTAATTAAGAGATAAAGTTGCCTAAATCTTTGATGTAAGAGGGAAACCGCAGATGAACGCAGATGACCGCAGATGGAGTTCAAGATAGTTGGCAATTCAAGTCTAATAAACCGCTTTCGTCGCCGACAATGCAGAGGAAAAATAAGAGAAGGATTACAAAAAATATGTTGGTAGTCAGGACTTTAGCCTCTTCAGACTCTCTTATTTATTTTCCCTTAAAACATATCTGCCGGGTCGGCTGCTTGCAGTTTGCGAGTGGCAATTGCTCCAGAAATAGTACACATAATTACGTTCAAGATTAAGACTGCAACCGCTCGAATCAGCGTCATGTACAAAGGTAAATTTGTGGCTTGGCGAGTTAAAGAGTAGAGTCCGACAGAGACTCCTACTCCGGGCAAAAAACCGAGGACGGAAAGAATTAGAGCTTCTTCAAAAACGATGCCGAGTAAATAAACATTGCGGTAGCCCATCGCTTTGAAAGTAGCGTATTCTCCCATGTGGTCGCTGACATCGGTTGAGAGAACTTGATAAACAATAATGACACCAACTACAAAACCCATCGCGACGCCTAAGTTAAATACAAAGCCGATCGCAGTATTCTTAGCCCAATAGTTTTTCTCAAAATCGATAAATTCTTGTTTGGTTAGTACCTTGACATCCGGCGGTAAATATGCTTTCAAAACTTGTTGAACTTCCACGGGGTCAGCACCCGGTTCCAGTTGAATTAATCCGGCATTAACACTCGCGGCGTTTTGTCTGGGAAACAGGCGCAGGTAATTTTGATCGCTAGTCATCAAAATACCGTCGGCGGCAAAAGATGCTCCAACTGTGAATAAACCGCTGACGTTAACCGTGCGCCGCTCGACCTCAGCTTTAACGGCTTTTCCTTCAGCGATTTGTGCGATCGTCCCTTGGTACTCTCCCCTAGAAGCTCGATCGAACAACACGGTATCCGGCAGTTTAATCGCGCTCAAATTTTGGTTGACTTCTGGAAGCGCAAACGCAGGGCGATCGGGATTGAAACCCACCACCATCAGCGACGTTTCGCGCCGAGTTCCGGGATTTTTCCAGTTAGCAATTTTCACGTAAAGCGGCTCGGCTGATTTCACGCCCGGTACGTTCATTGCTTGATACAATCTGCGCCTGGGGAAGGAAGACAAATTAATCAAATTTCGCGCTTGGGGGTGAATCAAAACTAAGTCTGTTTGCAAGGTTTGGTGCAGGCGCGTATTGCTGGTGTAAAGGGCGTTTTGAAAGCCTAACTGCATGAACATCAAAACGTCAGCAAAGGCAATTCCTGCTACTGCAACGGCCATTCGGCCTTTGTCGTGACTCAGTTGCAGCCATCCGAGGGAAGTTCTGCGTCTTAATTGTTGTAAGGGTTTTATGAGTCCAATCATAGGATTTTAGATTTGAGATTTTGGATTTTGGATTGAAGAAAGCGACCCGGTGGTTTAAGTCTTCTTAATCTTTAATTTCGCCGATCGCCACTTTGACTTGCAAATTGGTTAATCCCGCTACTTTCTGGCTGGAAGCTGCATCTAAGCGCACTTTTACTTCCACAATTCGACCATCAATATTCGCAGAAGGATCGGTGTTAACAATGTTTTGCCGCTGCACTTGCAAACCAATATGTTCGACAGTTCCCCGCAATTCGCCGGTCAAAGCATCGCTAGTAATTTTGGCGGTTTGTCCGAGGCGTACTTTGTCCACATCGCTTTCGTAGATTTCCGCAACAGCTAGCATCTCGCGAGTTTGTCCCAGTTCGACAATGCCGTCGTTTCCCACTTTTTCCCCCGGATGCGTGTGAATTTTCAGGACTTGAGCGTCTCTGGGAGCACGGATGTAAGCTAGATCGAGATTGGCTTTGGCTTGTTTGGCTGCTGACGTGGCGGCACTGACTTCGGCGGCTGCTGCTGCTATGTCAACGGGACGCACTTCGGCGATACGATCGAGATTTGCCGCTGCTTCATTAATCTGCTGTTGTCGAGATTCCTGAATTTGGCTGAGTTTGGCTTGGGCTTCGTTAATTTGCTGTTGGCGGGATTCCTGAATTTGATTCAATTTGGCTTGGGCTTCGTTGATTTGCTGTTGGCGCGATTGCTGAATTTGATTCAGTTTTGCCTTTCCTTCGTTGAGTTGCTGTTGGGCGGTTTCGGCGGCGAGGCTTTTGCTGTCGCTAGTTGAGGCGGAAATTGCTCCCTGTTCATAGAGTTGGGAGTACCGCCGATCCTCGCTTATGGCGTTGCGGAGTTCGGCTTGCAGACGGGCAATTGTGGCTTGTTGGGTTTGAATTTCACCTTGTTGTTCGGCCCTGATGCGAGCAATTGTGGCTTGTTGCGCTGCAATTTCGGTGCTGCGATCGACTTCTAGACGGGCAACGATCGCCTGTTGCGCTGCGATCTCGTTGCTGCGATCGGCTGATAAACGGCTAATAGCCGCTTTTTGGGCTTGAATTTCGCCGTTTTTGGCTCCGGCTTTCACTTTTGCTAGGTTTGCCTCGGCGACGCGCACTTGTTCTTGAGCTTGGTCGAGGGCGGCTTGCAGGCGATCGCGGCTGTCCAAAATTGCGATCGCTTGACCTGTTTTCACTGTGTCTCCCTCTTTCACCAAAAGTCGATCGATCCGGTTTCCTTCCGCCGCACCGGAGGCGGAGACTTTAATTACTTCTCCTCTGGGTTCCAGTCGCCCCAAGGCTGTAACTGTGGTTAATTGGGATGCTGCGACGGCGGCGGCGGCGGCTACTGCGTTGGAGTCGGGTATGCGCGATCGCCAGATTGTGTAGCCTGTGGTTCCCGCTGCCCCCAGGGTTGCTACTGCTGCTACAACTAGGAGTTGTTTAACTAGGGATGGAGTTGAGGATAAGCCGTCTGCTGTTGGTTGGTGTACCATGACATACCTCTTTTTGAGGAATAAAACTAAACCGTTTAGTTCTGATATGTCTTAATACTAAACCGTTCAGTATAATGATGTCAAGAGCCCAAATAAAAATTACAGAAGCAAGGTATGGCAAGGACAAAACCGATCGAACCAGACGCAACAGGAGGTGACAAGAGCGAGCAAATCCTCCAAGGTGCGATGCAAGAATTTTTAGCCCACGGCTACGCGGGCACGAGTATGGACAAGGTAGCGAAGACGGGGGGAGTTTCCAAAGCCACGGTTTACAGCTATTTTGCAGATAAAGAAGGATTATTCGTGGCCTTAGTACAGCGGCTGGCGCGAGAAAAAGTCCATTTTACAGTTTTGGATGAAGAACCCGCCGTAGCGCTGCGATTCGTTGCCACCAATCTATTAGAGCAGGTGACGCAGGAACCTGAATTCCTGAATTTTGTGAGGCTAGTGATTGCGGAGTCGGGGCGTTTTCCCCAGCTAGCGCAGACTTTTGTGAAAAACTTAGCTAAACCGGGTATTGAGCGGCTTACTCAATATTTTGCATCGCATCCAGAGTTAAAATTGCCCGATCCGGAGGCAACGGCGCGGATTTTTATCGGATCGCTGGTATATTTCCAATTAACGCAGCATATGATGCACGGCAAAGATATTATCCCCATGGAGCGCGATCGACTGATCGACGCTCTGCTGCACTTGATTTTAGGCCCGCAGTCCAATTCCTAAGTGCGATCGACAGAATCTAGGAATTTTATGTGAGAATTATCGCAGCCATAAAGAGCGAGATCCCTGTATGGCTGCGATCGCAGGTTTTAGTCAGGTGTTTTTCCGAACCTGTCCCTCAATTCATCAGCCGATAACTGCGGCAGTTGTTCTACAAACAATGTCAATTCTGCTACAGGCAATGCCAATAAATTAGTAACGACTGTAGGCAGAAGAGCGCCCAATTCAGGCGATCGGATTTGCAACGCACTTTCAGCTAACAATTTAACCGCTGATTCCCGCCCCGATTCATCGACGGTTAGCATCGATATTGCCAGCAACAAAACTGTAAACTCCGCCGCCGCCAACTTGGATATTGGAGATAGAAATACTGTCATTTTTGGACTTAATTCTCCAAATCTAACTCGCAAAAAGTTTTCTAAGATTAAGCGCTGTTGTTCTTGTCTGCCTCGTTCTAGTCCTTGTTCTATTCCTCGTTCTAATCCTTCTTCTAGTCCCTGTTCTAGTCCTTCTTCTCTAGCTTGTTGCTGTGCTGCTTGTATTTGTTGTTGAAAAAGTGGTGCAATGGCCATAATTAACTCCCGCTCTTCTGGCTCTAATCCTTGTGGCGCATCGGTTACTAAATTTGACTGTAACCGATACAGCAATTCTAGCGCGATCGTCCGCAACGGATCGTCTGTTGCTAAAGCGCTTAATTGGGAAATAGCCCTTTGCTGCACTCCCCCTTTGCCCAAAATCCTCAACCACAGGGTTTCTGGAGTTTCTGGCAACTGGTGAATCGCCACAATTGCAGTCCGCAAAGATTCCCCCAAAAAATAAATTCCCTGCATCCAATTCTCTGTGTCTGGTATAGCATTAAAGCTATCTACCAATGCTTTCGATGCTGTGGGCATCAAAATCCACAGTTTTGGTAACTGAGAATCATCATAGCGAGTATTTTCTCTCCTAAATTTTCGCTCCAATTCACCTCGCACGTCCAATAACTTGCCCAGACAGCTACAAATTTCGCTGACGTTGGCAGGATTGCGAAACGGTTCAAAAATTGCAGTTGTGCTTGCCATTTTTCCCAACAATCCCAGGGTGTCTGAGTATTCTGGAATTGCGGTACTGGGAGTGAAGTAAACATCTATTTCTCGGACTTCCGAAGTCACATCGCGGCCGATATTAACCGTTCCGAGCGGCGACAGTAATTCCTCCAGGTATTCTTTGGCAAAAAGATCGTGAATAAATCGCGTCATATAAATTATTTCAAACACTAAATAGATTTTTTAGCCGTTTTCTCACCCATTCTACAGGATTTTCATCCTCTTCTTCTGCATCTACCAATTCCATTTCTCGCAATAATTTTTGTCTCTCGCTGAGTTCTTCTTTGTGTTTGACTATTTCTTTAATAATCTGTTCGTATAAATCCGGTCGTTCGGTTAAAACTTTTTGGAAACCTTCTTTATTGATGGCAAACAAAATTGTTTCTTCCAAAGCTCTTACCGAAGCAGTTCTCGGAATTCCCAACATCAAAGAAAGTTCCCCAAAAAACTGACCCGTACCGAGGTTATTCAGGTGTTTGTTAATAGCTTCCACAAAAACTTCTACTGAACCTGAAAGAATCATGTAAAAAGCATCTCCGGGGTCGTTTTCGTGAAACAAATATTCTTGCGATCGCAGCCGTTTGCGGTATCCAACTTCAATCAATTGCCGCAATTCAATCTCCGTCAGATTTTCAAAGTATTCCACCTCACGCAGCAAACAGCTAAGGGACGATGACTTTTTCAGTTTATCTTCCAAAATTGGCAGTTTTTGTTTATTTTTGGAGTAACGGTTCGGGATGTCAGTTACAGTTTCTTTTTGGTTGAACATGGACAACAGAACTTCGGGGTTTTGCAAATAAATTTCTCTGTCATTGAACGGAAAGTCAATTTTTAGATGGCGAAAATTGTATTCAATTGCAAAATTTAAAGAACTTGTAATAAATTCTCTTTCAATCGGCCTGTCCGTCCAAACTAAAAGTTCAAATTTAAAACTATCATCGCCAAACTCGACAAACAATACTTTCGGATTCGGTTCGTACAAAACTCCGGCTTCCGCGTAAGCAATATTTAACAGAGTTTCTGTCACTAACAGCGGGTTACTATTCTCGGCTACTTCTACGGGAACTCGCAGACAGAGTAGGGAGTTTTCGTAACTCCAGTTAACAATTTTGTTGCTAATCATTTTGCTGTTGGGAACTATGACGCTGGAGTCCTCAGTGGTTTGGATGATGGTCGATCGAATCGAGATTTTTTTGACTATTCCCATTAATCCTTCTAATTCCACAAAGTCTCCGACTTTCACGGGTCGGTCTAAAAGTAGCGTTAAACCGCTGACAAAATTAGTTGTTAAATCTTGGATTCCGAAGCCAATTCCGACTCCCAGTCCCCCCGCAACTACTGCAAAAGAAGCGAGGTTGAAGCCGATGCTTTGGATGGCGAATATTACTCCAAAAGCTACTATTAAATACCCAATAATTACTGCGATTGCTTCCCTGTTACCCTCGTCAATTCCCAGTCTTACCAACAAGCTTTCTTTAAGGAAGTTCGTGAAATATCGTGCTATGACCAGGATAGCAAGAAACAGTACAATCAGTTCTACCAGTGACTGCAGCGATACAGGATTTTCACCTATTTTAAATAGGGTGGCTGTCAATATTTGCGATACCTGTGTCCATACTTCTTCTGTTATTGTATTCAGTTGAAATTCAGGTGATAATGTTTTTTGTTCGGTCATTTTTTAAGGGGAGTAGTAAAAAAAGTCCTCAGTGCCAAATGTAAAAATAAAATACTGAACTCGTTATCGTAAATTTTAACCTGTTTTTCGGCTGAAAAAAGTGAAGTCGTTAGATAGATATGTGGTTTTTCATACTACGGAGTTATCCCTCTTGCCAATTTTTCGGATACTGGTCTTCGCAGACCTGCGGTTAGTGTGCCACTTTTTCTCGTTCCGATAGCCAACTCATCTATTATTAAAGCGGACACTCTACTAACTTTAGTCAACATTAACTCGATTCGAGTTTATCATACTCTCCACTATTTTTTTTTGAAGTCCCGCGATCGACTTAAGCAGGGATTATTCAATGACTATTTAAGTGGACAAGTCAAATATCCAAGTATTACAATTATTTTAACTGGTGGGAGAGATATTGCTATTACTCTGCCAGTTGCGTCCGTCTTGTGTATATCTAAGTGAAAATTTAACGGATCTAGCTAAAATTGATAACGTTCCAAAACTACTTGGAATTCTACTGACATGGGGGACAAACTAGAACTTAATCGCATTTGTCAATCCGTAATTTTACTGAAAATACTGCTGGTTTAGGAGTGGAAAATTGGCGATTTGGGGGTAGGCGGGCAAAAATATGCCGATCGCCGTGATTCCTCGATCGCCCAAATCTAAGTTTTGCACCCAAAATCCGAGTCAATGCTGAGCATAATTGCTGATTGACAAATGCTTCCCTAGGTTGAGTTTTTACCAATGTTCTAGCGATAGGATTGATTGGCAATAGAATTGATGAAAAATAGAAATACTTGGCCATACATCCGAATAATTAAGGGAATATAGTATGGCAAGAGATACATAATATATCGCAGATTGAAAGCCTAACGATCGCGCCAGCGAACGTTTTATTCAGTACCAAAATAGGAAAAAAGGCAAACCTTGCGATCGCACAATTGGAAATAAGTTCTAGAATTATAGCTGAAATGCACGAGCCAACATGAGCAAATTGCCACCAGATAAAAACCAACGGCCACAGCAAGAGAGCACAACAGCACAGGCATTGCGACAGGCTCACTTCGACGCTTTTTTTGCAGGTGCCAACGCCGGAATGCTGATTTTTGACCGCCAACTCCGCTATGTCCAAATTAACGAAGTTCTGGCTCAGATCAATGGCGTTTGTGTGGCAGACCATATTGGTAGGTCAGTGCGTGAAGTGCTGCCAGAATTCGCTCCGACTGTGGAACCAATGCTGCAAAGCATTCTGGATACGGGCAAGCCAATTCTCGACTGTGAATTAGTGGGTGAAACGCCGAAAGAACCGGGCATCGCGCGCTACTGGCAAGCATCTTACTATCCTTTGTTCGATGAAAATGGCATCGTTTTTGGTCTTGGTGGGATTGTAATTGAAATTACCGATCGCAAGCGGGCAGAACAAAAGCAGGCACGGCTGACGGCAATTTTGGAAGCAACTTCCGACTTAGTAGCAGTTGCGGATGCGGCTGGGCATAGCGTCTATCTCAACCAAGCCGGACAGGAAATGCTGGGGATGTCTCCAGAGGAAGCACGATCGCCGTTTACTATAGATTCTGTATTAGCTACCTCGGCAAAAGCAAAGTTCCACAACGAAATAATTCCCACCGCCTTGCGAGAGGGTAGTTGGGCTGGTGAAACCCTATTTTTGTCACGGGATGGGGAAGAAATTCCAGTTTCCCAGGTTTTAATCGTCCACAAAACCGCAGCGGGTGAAGTCGAGTTTGTTTCTACTATTGTGCGAGATATTCGCGATCGCAAAAAAGCAGAGGAAGAACGGCAATTACTTGCTACCACGATCGAGAACAGCCGTGACTTTATTGGCGTTGCCTCAATGGATGGTCGCCCGATGCTAGTGAATCAGGCGGGTCTGGATTTGGTGGGGCTCAGTAGTTTGGAGGAAGCCAAAACCAAACACATGACCGACTTCTTTATTGCAGAAGATCTGGACTTTGTACAGCAGTCTATTATGCCTGCAATCATGCAAGACGGAAGTTGGCGGAGCGATTTCCGCTTCAGACATTTCCAGACAGGTCAACCCATCCTGGTAGATTACACCCTATTTTTGATTAAACATTCAGAGACTAATGAACCCGTAGGAATTGCCACTATTACGCGGGATATTCGCGGTCGCAAAACCGCAGAAGATGTCCTCAAACAAAGTGAAGAACGATTTCGTTCTTTAATCGAAGCTACCGCTCAAATTATTTGGATCGGTAATGCTGATGGCGAATTGGCCAGCGAACAACCTACTTTAGGTGCATTTACAGGACAGACATTTGAGGAGTATAAAGGATGGGGCTGGCTAGATGCCATGCACCCAGATGATCGCGCTCATGTTGGTAGTATATGGTCGGCTGCCGTGGCCAATCGCTCGCTCTATGAAGATGAATTACGTATGCGCCGCTATGACGGCGAATATCGGTACATGAGTTGTCGTGGTGTACCAATTCTGAACGCGGATGGTTCAATTCGCGAATGGATTGGAGCTAATACAGATATTACCGATCGCAAACAAGCTGAAGAAGCTCTGCGCGAACAGCAAGCTGTGCTGCGCGATCGCAACGTCTTGCTGAGCTCTATCTTGGAAAGTACGCCAGACATAATAGTTGTTAAAGACCGGGAAGGCCGATATGTTGCCCTTAATTCCTTTGTGGCAAAATCCTTTTACGGTAGACCCATTGAGGAAATTATCGGTAAAGATGATTCGGAACTCCTTCCCCCTGCTGCCGCCATTGCAATAATGGCAAAAGACCGCCAGGTCGTGGAAGCAGGCATTACTGAAAGCTACGAAGAAGATGTTTTCAATGGTAAAGAAAACACTTCTTTTTTAACCACAAAAGCCCCTTGGCGGGACGGTCAAGGCAATATTCTCGGTATTATCGCCATAGCACGAAACATTAACGATCGCAAACAAGCTGAAGAAGCTCTGCGCGATCGCAATGCACTGCTAAACTCTATTTTGGAAAGTACGCCAGACATCATTGTGGTTAAAGATACCGAAGGGCGTTATGTTGCCATTAACTCCAATGTGGCAAACTTCCTAGGCAAGTCCATTGAGGAAATCATCGGCAAAGATGATTTCGAATTAATGTCGCCTGACACTGCCCATGCAATGATGGCAAAAGATCGCCAAGTCATGGTAGCAGGAATCACTGAGAGTTACGAGGAAGATATCTCTTCTGATGATGAAACGTCTACAACCTTTTTAACTACAAAAGCTCCTTGGCGGGATGCTAATGGTAATATCCTCGGCATCATCGCCATAACACGAAATATTAGCGATCGCAAACAAGCCGAAGATGCTCTAAAACAGAGCGAAGAACGCTATCGTTCGCTAATCGCTGCTACGTCCCAAATGGTCTGGATAACGGATGCAGAAGGAAGATGCCCAGATATACCAACTTTCAGAGCTTACACTGGACAAACCGTAGACGAAGTGGTTGGTTTTGGCTGGTTAGATGCAATTCACCCGGACGATCGCGAACGCACGGCTCAGGTATGGATGGAAGCAGCGCAAACGAAATGCCTGTATGACACACAATATCGAATGCGTGCAGCGGATGGAGACTATCGCTATTTTCAAATTAGAGGAGTACCCATTCTGAATGAAGATGGCAGCATCCGGGAGTGGGTTGGCACTTGCACCGATATCCACGATCGCAAACTTGCCGAAGATGCGATCAAACAAAGCGAAGAACGCTATCGATCGCTAATCCTTGCCATTTCCCAAATTGTCTGGACAACGGATGCTGAAGGAAGATGCCAGAATTCACCGAGTATGAGAGCTTACACCGGACAAACCGAAGCTGAGGGGGTGGGTTTTGGCTGGTTAGATACAATCCACTCGGACGATCGCGAACGAACAGTTCAGGTGTGGATGGAAGCAGTGCAAACGAAAAACCTGTTTGAGATGGAATATCGAATGCGCGGAACAGATGGAAACTATCGTTATTTCCAAGCTAGAGGGGTGCCACTTCTGGATGAAGATGGCAGCCTCCGGGAGTGGGTTGGCACTTGTATCGATATCCACGATCGCAAACTAGCAGAAATCGCACAAGCAAAAGCAAAGGAAGCAGCGGAAGCAGCAAGTCGGGCAAAAAGTGAATTTCTTGCCAACATGAGCCACGAGTTGCGAACTCCGCTTAACGGCATTATGGGATACGCGCAGATTCTTCAGCGTTCCAAAGTCTTGAATGAAGAAGAGCGATCGCGCATTGATGTCATTTATCAGTGCGGTTCGCATTTACTGACCTTAATCAATGATATTCTCGATTTGTCGAAGATTGAAGCGCAGAAAGTGGAACTCATGCCCACGGATTTTCATTTCCCGGCGTTCCTGCAAGGTGTCGCAGAAATGTGTCGTATCCGAGCTGAACTAAAAGGAATTCACTTCCATTTTCCATCAAGCCCCGAACTCCCGGTCGGTATTCGTGCGGATGAAAAACGCTTGCGACAAGTGTTAATTAATCTTTTAAGCAACGCTATTAAATTTACGGATGAGGGCAGCGTTACTTTTACAGTAAGTTTTGCAGCAGAAGGAAAAATTCGCTTTGAAATACGCGATACAGGTACCGGCATTGCACAAGATCAACTCCAAGCTATCTTTCAGCCCTTCGAGCAGGTAGGAGATCGCAGGCGGCAGACCGAAGGTACGGGATTGGGACTGGCAATTAGCCAAAGGATTGTAGAACTGATGGGCAGTACCATTCAGGTTCAAAGTGAGATGAATGTTGGCAGTATTTTCTGGTTTGATGTCAATCTATCTCAAGCCGATGAATGGGTGAAAACTTCTCAAATCGACCATCGCGGGCAGATTATCGGCATCAAAGACCGCCAACCTAAGATTGTGGTGATTGATGACAAATGGGCTAACCGTTCGGTAATTAACAATTTGCTCAGTCCGATCGGCTTTGAGGTGTCTGAAGCGAACGACGGGCAGGAAGGCTGGGAAAAAATTCTGGAGGTACAGCCAGATTTAATCGTTACCGACTTACTAATGCCCGAACTAGATGGCTTCGAGGTAATTAAGCGGGTTAGAGAATCGGAAAAATTAAAAGACATCATCATTATTGTCTCTTCTGCCAGCGTATTTGAAACCGATCAATACAGAAGTTTAGAAGCAGGAGGCAATACGTTTCTTCCCAAACCTGTTCAGGCAACAGCACTCCTGCAAAAATTACAACAGTATCTGGATTTGGAATGGGTTTATGAAGCTAATGAAGAGCCACAGGCGATCGCCTCAGACACCAGCGAGCTAATTGCCCCGCCAACTAAAGAAATGGAAAGGCTATACCAGCTTGCCAGGGAAGGAAATTTCCTAGAAATAGTTAAGCAGGCGGTATTACTTGAACAAATAGATACCAAATACATTCCCTTTGCTAAAAGATTGCATCAGATGGCAAAAGACTTTCAAGACGAAGAGATTTTAACGTTTATTCAGTCCTACAAGTAAGGTTTATGAATTATTCAAAAATTCAAGCAAATAGTACGATTCTTATAGTTGATGACAATTCAGCTAACTTGGGTGTCTTATCTGATGCCTTAAGCCAAGAAGGATTTGAAGTTCGGGTTGCCAAATCTGGAAAAATGGCACTAGAACGAGTTAAATATGCTCTACCCGATCTAATCTTGCTAGATGTCATGATGCCAGAGATCGATGGATTTGAAACCTGTCGTCGATTACAGGCTAATCCAGAAACTAAGCAGATTCCCATTATATTCATGACTGCTCTCTCGGATACCGCTAATAAAGTTGAGGGGTTTAAGCTTGGGGCTGTAGATTATATTACCAAACCCTTCCAACAGGAGGAAGTCTTAGCTCGCGTCAAGCTGCATTTAAAGCTTCATGTTCTAACTGAGAAATTAGCAGAACAAAATACATTGTTGGAGCAAAAAGTTTTAGAAGTCAGCCAAGCCTATGAAGATTTACAACAAATGCAACTTAAGTTAATTCAAAGCGAGAAAATGTCCGGCTTAGGGCAAATGGCTGCTGGCATTGCTCATGAAATTAATAACCCGATAAATTTCATTTCTGGCAATCTGGGTTATGCCCAAGAGTACGCTCATAACTTACTAAAAATTATACACCTATATCAAGAAGATTATGTAAATCCCACCCCTCGGATTCAAGCAGCAACGGATGAAATAGAACTGGAATTTGTGGAGGAAGATTTTATCAAAGTCCTTAACTCAATCAACTTAGGAACGCAGCGCATCCAGGAGATTGTCAAGTCAATGCGAATCTTTTCTCGTCTGGATGAGGCAGAGGTGAAAGCTGTAAACATTCATGAAGGAATTGATAGTACACTCACCATCCTGCATCATCGTTTAAAAGCAAGACCAGAGCATCCTGAAATTGAAGTAGTAAAAAAGTACGGTCAGCTTCCACCAGTAGAATGCCATGCCGGACAATTAAATCAAGTGTTCATGAATATTCTTTCCAATGCCATTGATGCTTTAGATGAATCGAATCAGGATCGTTCCTTTGCAGAAATCAAACAACACCCGAGCCGCATTCAAATTTCTACAAAAGTAATTGACGATAATTGGGTGGCTATTTATATTAGTGACAACGGTCGGGGAGTTTGCGAAAGCATTGAACCGAAGCTATTCGATCCATTTTTTACTACCAAACCTATCGGTAAAGGAACTGGATTGGGGTTATCTATCAGTTACCAAATTATCGTTGAAAAACATGGAGGTCGATTATACTGCCAGCCTGTCTCAGGAAAGGGAATAGAATTCGTCATTGAAATTCCTGTTCGGCAGCAAGCTTGTAAAGTTGCTTAGTTTCCCGGTACAATGTCTCTTACCAACTTTTGTTAATTTCTCGCTGACAGCGGGGACGACAAGGTGTTCCCGTGCAAATAAAGCCTGCAGGCATATTTTTAAAGACGCTGCTGCGAGCTCCGATTAAAGCGTTAGCACCGATTTCGACACCAGGGCCAATGAAGCAGTCGGCGGCAATCCAAACGCCGTTGTTAATAGTAACAGATGCTGTTATTAAGCCAAAGGCTGGGTCTTGGGAGTCGTGAGTGCCGGTGCAGAGGTAGCTTTTTTGAGAAATTACGCAGTGTTTGCCGATCGCAATTCGATCGAGACTGTACAATACAACATCATCTCCGATCCAACTGTAATCGCCGATTTCAATTTTCCAAGGATAGGTAAAACGAGCCGTGGGGCGAATGAGTACACCGCGACCTATTTTCGCTCCAAATAACCGCAGCAGGCCCCTTCTGATGCTGTTAAAAGGGTGTGGAGTGAGAGGAAATGCGATCGCCTGCACGAACCACCACAGCAAAATTAGCCAACCGGGCTTTCCCCGATCGAACTTTGATTGGTTGTACAGCCGCAAATCAACCCAAGATTCCCCTGTTAAAATATTTGGCTGATTGTGGGTAATTGGACGATCGCTTATTCCAGAATTTGGGGAATTTGCGCTCAATTTTTCCGGATCTTGGTGCGGATTTGGTATATAATCGGTCATTGATAGTTAATTTAATGTTTAATTTAAAATCGAGTTTAACCTTAAGGACTGCTGCATGACATTTCCAGTTACGGACAATTTTGACTCTGAAAACGCCAAGGATATCGCACAATGCGAGAATATAAATCCCAGAATTGGCAAAGTGCGACTTTTACAAACAGCATTGGTACTGCTTAGCAGCTTTTTTGTAGCAGAGTTAATCGCCGCACTTAATTCTCATAGTTTGTCCCTACTAGCAGATGCGGGTCACGTTTTTTCAGATGTAGCAGCTTTAGCAATAACTTTAACCGCCACTTGGTACTCCTCAGTCAAACGCAAAAGTAAATCCGTAGATTGTACGATCGAATTGAAATCGGGCAGTATTCTCAAGAACAGGCAAGATGCCTGTGAAGCGAACAGTGCATTTTCTAGTGGGGTGGGCATTGGCACTATTGTTAAGAACAAGCAAGATGCCTGTGAAGCCAACAGTGAGTCTTCCTGTGGGGTGGGCATCCTGCCCGCCCGCCCAGAAATCATTGCTGCTTTGATTAATAGTATCAGTTTAGTTGCGATCGCCCTTTGGATTGCAGCAGAGTCGATCGCCCGTTTGCTGTCCCCAACCCCCGAAGTAGAAGGGCTGCCGATGTTAATTACGGCCATAGTCGGTTTAAGCATCAACTCGATCAATGCTTGCTGCTTGCATTCCTGCTGTCACGGCGACTTGAACCTCAAAAGCGCCTTTCTGCACGCCGTGGCAGACATATTTTCGTCGGTTGGAGTAATTTTAGCGGCGATCGCCGTGGCGTGGCTGCACTGGAATTGGGCTGACGGTTTAATTAGCTTGCTAGTCTCTGCATCAATTATTTTATTAACTCTACCATTGCTAATCGAAAGCATCCAATTGCTGCTAGGAAAAGTATCAGCAATATCCGCAAATCAACAGCCTTGCGATTGCGAAAAAGTGAGCGCAGAAAAATTGCTTTTTCCATCCCTAGAAGAACTCATCAAATAACATCTCTTCATCTGCGTCCATCTGCGTCCATCTGCGTATATCTGCGTATATCCGCTGACATCTGCGGTTAAGATACCTAAGTAATTAACCCAGCGATGTGTAGATTGTAAAGATATCGTAAACCTTATTATTTACTCATCACAAAGATCCGACTTTTCCGACTTTACGATCCGACTTTTCCGACTTTACAGAGGCAGGGGCCCGAAGCAATGATTAGAGATAGGGAAAGCCAACCCACGATGTCTAAATTGTAAAGATATCGTAAATCTGGATGTTGTGTTGCGAAATATTAAATAATAAAAAATGGTATAAAATCTGCCTTTAGTATGATACATTCAAGTGGCATCTAAGTTATAGAGCCCATTCCAACCCGAGGTCAGTGAAAGTTCACTTCAGCTCAGGATTACCTCGCTCAGGTTCTACTTTGCTCGTGGCTTTATTGCGCCAAAATCAGATTTTCACACTGCTATGACGATCGCCCTGGGGGGGCGCAAGTCGATCGAATGTTGTCAGCTATGAGCGAAGACAATGAGTTTTTTGTGTTCATTTCCCGTGAAAAAGGGGAACGGGCTAACAATTCTACCGCCCGATTGATTTGAGCAATAGGACTAATAAATTATTCATTCCTCATAGCGAGAACTTAAGCTTTGAGGCGGGGATTTTCACTCCTGCCGGACTGGGATGTAAACGATAAATATAAAGGATTTCAGCAACTATGAACTTATCAACCGCGAACAAGCAAATTATTTTCGTAGACTCTTATGTAGAGGATTATCAAAGCCTGATTCAAGGCATCAATGGCGCTCAAGTTGTCATTTTAAAGGAAAATTTCAGCGCGATCGACCAAATTACTAACGCCTTGGCAGATCAAAAAGATATTGAAGCAGTTCATATAGTTTCTCACGGGAGCGGAGGCAGTTTAAAACTCGGTGCTGACGTACTCAATGAGAATAACCTAGAAACTTTCAGCAATCAGCTAAAACAGTGGGGAAATGCCCTGACAGCAAATGGCGATATCCTACTTTATGGCTGCGACGTAGCAGCGGGAGAAGTTGGAGAAAACTTCGTAAAGCGCCTCAGCGAAATAACCGGGGCAGATGTAACAGCATCCACCAATAAGACCGGTAATGCAGCACTAGGGGGCGACTGGGAACTGGAAAAAACCACCGGTTCAATTGAAGCCTCCCTTGCGTTGTCCAGCGAAGCAATGGCAACCTATGCCGGTGTTTTAGCCACAGCCGTTCAATTTGATCTCACATCAGTATTCGATCGCGATGTCATTATCAACTACACGGGAGGAGTCACAGACACCACACAAAACCCACTGGGTAGCTCAGGGACTGCCATAGATACCCTAATCACTCAGTCCTTTGCAACATTTAAAGGTGGTGCTAATGGGAACGGTTTACCCGACAACGGCTTTTTCGCCACGAATGCGTACCATCCAGACGTTCAGCTAGGCTACAACAACACCAATAACGGCAACAACGCCAAAGTCCTCACAACTAACGGCACATCCTTTACCTTCGCAGTTACGCCCAACCAGTATTCAGAAATCCACCTGTTCGCCACCAGTACAAATGGCAACGCTGGGATGCAGGTGACATTTAACTATAGCGATGGCACTACTGGGACAGGCGCAGCCACAGTTTTCGACTGGTTTAATGAAATTACCGAAACATCGTCCAGTTACTATCTCATCGACGGAATGGATCGGAGCCCTGATACAACTGGAACAGCTTATGCCAATGTCAACGATCCCGCCATATTCGGGTTCATGTTCAATCCCAACCCAGCCAAAACGCTGCAAAGCATTACCGTCAGTAAAACAAGCGGTACCACCGTTGATAATTATCTGGGAGTTTTCGGAGCCACAGGTGTTTTAGAAACCACACCGCCTACTGCCACTTTCACACCCGCCGACAACGCCACTGGTGTTGCAGTTACAGCTAATTTAGTAGTCAACTTGAGTGAAGCCGTACAAAAAGGCACTGGCAATCTGGTTATCAAGAAAGTCTCCGATAACTCAGTTGTTGAAACCATTGATGTCACCTCAGCCAATGTCACAGTTAGCGGCTCTAATGTCACAGTTAATCCGACTGCTGACTTGGTAGCAGGTACTGATTACTACGTTGAAATTGCTGCCGGTGCAATTAAAGACTTAGCTGGTAACAATTATGCCGGCACTACAGGGGCAACTGCTTGGAATTTCAC
>NZ_JAUBTB010000009.1:42496-43488 GCF_036704965.1 Microcoleus sp. F10-B2
ATTGCTGCCGGTGCAATTAAAGACTTAGCTGGTAACAATTATGCCGGCACTACAGGGGCAACTGCTTGGAATTTCACTACTGCTGCCGCACCGGATACTACAGCCCCTACCGTCACCCTAGCAACGACGGCTGCGGCGACAGTCAACGCTGGCTTCAACGTCAGCGCTACTTTTAGCGAAACTGTCAACGGGTTTGACACCAGCGATATCAACGTCACCAACGGGAGTGTCAGCGGCTTTACCAGCACTGGCAGCAACTACAACTTCAACGTCACACCAAAAGCAAGCGGTGCGGTAACAGTCAACGTCCCTGTCGGTGCAGCCACTGATGCTGCGGGTAACAACAATACCGCTGCTACAGCTTTAACCCGCACTTTCTCGGCTACCTTTTCTGTTTGGAGCGAAATAGATACTTACCTAAAAAATAATGGTATTAACGTATCCGATCCAGTCAAGGAAGCCTTGCAACAAGTGGTCAATACTATTAAGCCATTAACATTTGAGATTCAGGGTAGTAAAATTACAGCTATCTACAATGCAACTGGATCTCTCAATAATGTGCTGAAAGCCCTTGGAGTTCCTGTCGCCAACGGGAGTGTCATATTAGATGGCGACATCGCCGCTCCCACCTTAACAATTGATACCAGCCAGTCCTCTCCTGCTTATGAATTGTCCGGCAAGATCAGTGGCCAAGCTGTAACCTTTGGGTATCAAAAAGGTCAAGCTGTTACCGCTAAATATACAGGGGATGTGTCTCTAGCTGACCTGCTCAAAACTCTGGGAGTTACCGACACCTCAGGCAGTGCGATCTTAACCGGCTCTATCACCGCTCCCAGCTTAAAAATTGATACCAGTAAGTCCCCTTCTGCTTATGAGTTCACCGGTAACATCAGCGGTCAAACTGTCACCTTTGGATATCAAAAAGGTCAAGCTGTTACCGCTAAATATACAGGGGATGTGTCTCTAGCTGACCTGCTCAAAAAAGTTGGAGT
>NZ_JAUBTB010000009.1:43498-122741 GCF_036704965.1 Microcoleus sp. F10-B2
TATCAAAAAGGTCAAGCTGTTACCGCTAAATATACAGGGGATGTGTCTCTAGCTGACCTGCTCAAAAAAGTTGGAGTTACTGACACCGCAGGCAGTGCGATCTTGACCGGCTCTATCACCGCTCCCAGCTTAAAAATTGATACCAGTAAGTCCCCTTCTGCTTATGAGTTCACCGGCAACATCAGCGGTCAAACTGTCACCTTTGGATATCAAAAAGGTCAAGCTGTTACCGCTAAATATACAGGGGATGTGTCTCTAGCTGACCTGCTCAAAAAAGTTGGAGTGAGCGCGACTGATGGAAGTTCCATATTAACTGGCTCCATCACCAATCCCAGCTTATCAATTGATACCAGCAAGTCCTCTCCTGCTTATAAGTTCACGGGCAACATCAATGGCAAAACAGTCACATTTGGATATCAAAAAGATCAAGCTGTTACCGCTAGTTATCAAGGGGATGTATCTCTAGCTGACCTGCTGAAAACTGTGGGAGTTACCGACACCTCAGGCAGTGCGATCTTAACCGGCTCTCTCACCAATCCCAGCTTAAAAATTGATACCAGCAAGTCCCCTTCTGCTTATGAGTTCACCGGCACCATCAGCGGTCAAACAGTCACCTTGGGGTATCAAAAAGGTCAAGCTGTTACAGTCACTTATCTGGGGGATGTTTCTCTGGCAAACCTGCTAAGCAAGGCTGACATTAGCAGTGCTCTCATACCGGATGACATATTAAAGAGCTCGGTAAAGAACCCCAGCATAAAAATTGATACCAGCAAGCCCACTGCTGTTTATGAGTTTGCTGGAGAGATGGACGGACAGAGCGTAAGTTTTAGTCTCTCTAAAAACACGATTAAATTTGGGTATCCGAAGAATGCCTCTTTAAAGGATCTCGTCAAAAAAATTCCTGTTGATGCCATTAAAACCCTTGCAGATGAAATCACCCCACCTCTGAGCAGTCCCAGTTTTACTATTGACAAGTCTAGTGGCTCTACTAAATACATAGCTTCTGGGGCATTGGACTTTGGAGTTGATGATGGCAAAAATAATTTCTTTGATTTCATCAACACAAAACTGGGCATTAAGAATGTTACCCTTAATGCTGAAGTCAATTCATCTGGAGCGAGTGTCCAAGCAGATTTAGGGACTGATATCACACTATTCAAGACAGGTGATTTCAGTGGAATCCTTAAAGGCTTGAACCTGAACGGGGGTCTACAAAAGGGGCAACCGAGTTTTGGGATTGGAGGGAATCTAATTCTTAAAGGGTACGATCCTTTCCAAAACAACGAACCTGACTTAACACTTTCGGGAAACATTGCGTTAGATCCCACCTCTCTCACAGGATCGTTTGCACTCGATGCAAGCAATAGCTGGAAAAATCCCTTTGGCATACCTGATGCAAAAATTAGTAGTCTAGGTTTTCAACTGGGTGGGACTTATGTAATACCCTGGGTTGATAATGTTGGATTCCGGGGAGATCTAAAATTTGGTGATTTAGCTCTGAATACCGCTTTCTTAGTAGATGTCAATAATCCTGATAAATTTGCTTTGGAATTAACGGCGAAGGAACCAGTCAGCTTGGTTACACTTTGGGCTGGTGGACCAATTGGCTCTTACGCCCTTAAGCAATTGGGTAAGAAAAGCGAGTTTTTCCAAAAAGCAGAAACTTTTTTGAAGGATACTTTAGATGTAAAGATTGTATCTATCGATGGGCCTGATGCAGATACAGAATTAGATCCACTCGTCAAGATGGTACCTTTTCCCACAAAAATTGCTGGCAAGGAATTAACACAAGGTCTTGGTATCAATGGCAAGTTAACTGCTTGGGAGAAAGAAGCCACTCTCAGTCTGAACGCGAATCCCTACGATACAAGCAACCCAAGTTTAGAAGGAGTTTTACAGATTCCTGAAATTGACTTGGGATTTTTGAAGCTGACAGGTGCGGATGGTTCTGAGGATAAGACTTTGGATTTTGCAGTCAAGGTCAGTCCTACTGAACAATACCTTAAAGCAGATGGAAAACTTGAGTTTTTTGGCCAGACCGTTGCTAAAGCCAACGTTGAATTCACCAAAACGAGTGCCAAAATCAAAGATTTTGATTTAAATTTAGGAGTCGTAGCACTAGACATTAACGATTTTTCAGTTGATATTAAGGAAAAGACGGTCAGTGGATCGGGTTCGGTGAAGATTCTCGGGCGAGAAATTGCTGGAGCTAAGATTAATGCTGATAGTAATGGGCTAAAAGTTCAAGGAAATCTTGATTTATTCGGAGCCTTCTCAATCGAGGACGCGATAATTGAGATCAAAAATGAAAACGATATAAAAATCGGAGGGAAAGCCAAAATTTTCGGTCTAGCTCTCGCCAATGCCAACATCAGCATCAAGGATAAAAAGCTAAACGTTACAGGTAACATAGGTGTCGATCTCCCCTTGGTTGGCAATGTGGGTGCAAGTCTTACGATTACCTCGGATGGTACACCTAGTGGTTCCAAGTTAGACGTATCTTTGAATGGTGGAACGCTGGGCGGGCTGAAATATCAACTAGACCTAGCTCCTCTGAGAAGTATCGAAGATGTGTTTGAACGGGCGGCAGGCGGTGCCCTGGGTGCAGTCACTCAGGCTGTAAATGCTGCCGTTGATGGTGTGGTTAATGGATTTAATAGTGTTTCCTCAGGTGTACTCGATACCTTCAATACAGTTGGTGAATTTTTTGGAAGTACGTTTAACAGTGCGCTTAAGTTCTTCGGATTGGGAGGTGACGACCCGTTGGATAATTCCAATGACGTATGGCTGAATGATACGAGCATCTTTGGCTTTAATGCGAACGACTTCTTTGACGCAAAGAAAGGTAATGACTATGTTCGAGGTAGAGGAGGAGATGACTGGCTCGTATTGGGGTCGGGGAATGACACAGGAGAAGGTTGGTCTGGCAATGACAAAATCGAAGGTAACGATAACGACGACAAATTGTCTGGCGACGAGGGAAATGACCTGTTATATGGTGGTTGGGGCAGGGACAATCTCTATGGTGGGGATGGTGAGGATATCCTCAAGGGAGATGAAGATATTGATAGCCTGTTCGGTGGGAGGGGAAATGACAAACTCCAAGGTGGATTCGACAAAGACACACTTTATGGCGACGAGGGAAATGACTTGCTGTATGGTGACCAGGATCACGATTACCTGTACGGTGGTGACGGCAGCGACCTTCTTGATGGCGGGGAGGGCAATGACGAATTAGATGGCGGGCCTGGTAATGACCGTCTCTATGGTTCCAGTGGCAATGATAACCTCAATGGTAAGGATGACAATGACGAACTGCACGGATATCAGGGTAATGACACCCTTGATGGCGGAAATGGCAACGACGTTCTCTATGGTCAGCAAAATAACGATTATCTCCGAGGTGGAGATGGGGACGATGTTCTCTATGGCGAAGACAACGGAAAACAGGGACTAGGCTATAACGGCTGGGACAATGAGGCCGACTTTGTGGCGAATTTGTTGGGACAAAGCTATGACCGTAGCCGGGACAATGACACCCTTGAAGGTGGAAAGGGCAAGGATTATCTCTTTGGTGGAAAGGGCAACGATGTTCTCAATGGTGGGGATGACAATGATGTTCTCAATGGTGGGGATGGCAATGACCAACTCAAAGGCGCTTCGGGCGATGACTACCTCGATGGTGCTGACGGGAATGACTCTCTAGACGGTGATACAGGTACTGACACGCTGTTTGGTCGAGGGGGCGATGACTTCCTTGAGGGTTTTGGGGGTAAAGACTACCTCTATGGGGGTGATGACGACGATAAGCTCTACAGTCATGAGGGCGATGACATCCTGAAAGGAGAAGCAGGAAACGACCACCTCGCCGGTTCGACTGGTAACGATCTCCTCAATGGTGGGGAGGGAAATGACTCCCTCTACGGTGAGGGAGATAACGATACGCTCTCTGGTGGCAATGGCAGTAATGTCCTTGATGGAGGTGACGGTAACGATGTTGCCGACTACAGATTTTCTCGTGTTGATGTTGAAGTTAATTTCCTCGAGAGCAAAGCCACTTTCGGGGGCAACGCAGATAAATTAATTTCGATTGAAAATATCATTGGTTCGGCTAATAACGACATACTCACGGGCGATGCTCAAAATAACACCCTCTCTGGTCAAGCTGGAAACGATAAGCTCTTAGGTGGCAGTGGCAAGGATCTGTTGAAGGGTGATGAAGGCAATGACGAACTCCACGGATGGGAGGACAATGATACCCTAGAAGGTGGAACGGGCAATGACACTCTCTACGGTCAGCAAGGTAATGACTATATTGACGGTGGAGACGGCAATGACGCTCTTTATGGCGAAGGTAACGGGTCGCCCTCTGGTACGAGTAGCAATGACACCCTGAGCGGTGGTGCTGGGGATGACTCTCTCTTCGGTGGTGTTGGCGATGATTATCTCGATCCTGGGACTGGTAACGATACCATTGACGGAGGGGCTGGTAACGATATCTTGCTCTTGACCGGCAAGGAGGAAGACTATAAGTTCACCGAGACACCGACTGGATGGCGAATTGTTGCTCCGAATGGCGATGTCAAAATCGTGAGTGGGGTTGAGAATTTTGCGTTTAAGCCTGACACTACAGTTGAAAATTTCAACCTGAGCTCAGTCTTCGATCGCGATGTCATTGTCAACGGCACGGGGGGAGGCACAGACTCCACACAAGACGGACTTACTCCTTCGGGTGAAACCTTCATTACTCAGTCCTTTGCAACGTTGAAAAACGGTGCGAATGGCAACGGTTTGCCTGACGACGGCTTTTTCCCTGCGAATACCTACCATCAAGACGTTCAGCTAGGCTACAACAACACCAATAACGGCAACAACGCCAAAGTCATCACGACTAACAACACATCCTTTACTTTCCAAGTCACGCCCAAAAATTATTCAGAAATCCAACTGTTTGCCACCAGTACAAATGGCACGGCGGGGATGAATGTGCAATTTAACTATAGTGATGGCACCACTGGGGCAAGCAGCCGCGTAACTGTTCCCGACTGGTTTGACGAAATTCCCACTCAATCATCTTCCAGCTACTATCTAATCGACGGCATGGATCGCAGCCTTGATACAAGTGGAACAAATTATCAAGATGCCAACGATCCTGCCATATTCGGGTTTAGATTCGAGCCCAACTCAGCAAAAACGCTCCAAAGCATTACCGTCACCAAAACCACTGGTTCCACCGCTGATAATTTGCTGGGAGTGTTCGGAGCTACAGGTGTTTTATCAACTACAACGCTTGACACAGATAAAGTCAGGAAATACTACAGCAATAATAAAATCATCGACGGTTACATTGGTAGCGGTAAGGTGTTCTTCGATGCCAACTTAAACGGGGTGTTGGATAATGATGAACCCTTTACGATTACCACGGCGGATGGTGGCTTCGATCTGAACGTGGATGTCGAAAAGTTTGATACCAACAAAAATGGTGAAATTGACTACACTGAAGGCCAGTTTGTTCTGATGGGAGGGATGGACATTATCGGAGGGGTGGATGCTGCCACTGGTTTGCCGATGGCTACGCCACTGACTTCTACGCTACAGTCAAAGGTCGTGACACCTTTAACGACGGCGATCGCCGATCTGGTAAAGCAAGGCGCTGACCCGGCAACAGCGGAAACAAAGGTGAAAGCGGCGTTAGGATTGCCAGCAGGTGTTGATGTGGGCAGCTACGACCCCCTGGAGGCGATCGCCAATGGGGACGCGAATGGTGTATCGGTGTTTGGGTCGATGATTATGGTGCAGAATACGATCGTCCAGACGGCGAAATTCATTGAGGGGGTTTCGGAAACAGAAGTTGCACAACTGGCATTTAGTGCGATTGGTGCGATCGCTGGCATGATGGGTGCTGGTAGTGCGATCGATTTAGGCAAAGCAGAGACAATTCAAGCTATCCTCGAAGGAGCCATTACGGCAGCAGCAAAGTCTGACCCCAAAATCAACCCGACACAACTAGCTGCTGCTGCGGCTGCTGCGGCTCAAATCATGGCTCTGGGCAATCAAATGGTCAAGGATCTGGTGGCGAGTGGTCGCCCCATCAAAGATATTGCCCTTGACATCACCAAATTGCAGGCGGTGTCAGTCGGTCAAATTGCGTTGGGACTGCCGGAACTGGCAGCGGGTACTATAAAAATTGAAGATTTCCTCGCTCAAAACACCAAAGAGGCGATTCTCGATCGGGTGGCGAAGGTGAAGGTAAATGACCCCACAGTTCGTCCAGTTGTAAGTAATGATCCCACCAATGGGGGAAATAGTACAACGCTTGATACTGGCATCGCCCCCGGCACTGGCACCGACACCGAAACCCTTCTGCTTCCCTCCTCCGAGGACACCGACACCGGCAATGATACTAGCGTTGCACCTGTTCCCAGGCGTCTATCAACGCCTGATAGCGCTGAAATCGCTACCAGCACTGAAATCGCTACCAGCACTGAAATCGCTACCAGCACTGAAATCGCTACCAGCGCTGAAATCGCTACCAGCGCTGAAATGCCTGATGATGACTGCATCTGCGACCAAATTACCTATCCCAACTTAAACCGACCGAACTCGGTTGACAACACCATACTCGGCACAGCCGGCATTCAGATAGGCACTCCCCAAAACGATGAATTACTAGGTAACAATGCTGCCAATATATTCGAGGGCAAATCCGGGGATGACAACTTATACGGTGGTGCCGATAATGACATTATTAATGGCAACCAAGGCAATGACTTCATCGCCGGAGGCAAAGATGAAGATACTCTGTATGGAGATGAAGGAAGCGACATCATCCTTGGCGAATCTGGTAACGATTTAGTGTATGGAGGCAAAGGCAATGACTTCTTACATGGTCGCGAAGGTAATGACATCCTTTATGGCAACAAAGATGATGACTTCATCGATGGTGGCAAGGATAATGACACCTTATATGGAGGCAAAGGTAATGACACCATGCTTGGCAGTCAAGGTGATGACAATCTGTTTGGACAGGATGGAACTGATACCATCTGCGGCGGTGAAGGTAATGATTTAATCAACGGTGACGAAGGAGCAGATATCCTGGGAGGGTGTGCCGGAAATGATACTCTGTTCGGAGGCCTAGATAACGATACTCTCACTGGTGGCAAAGGATCCGATCTCCTTGACGGAGGCATGGGCAATGATAGTTTGATTGGCGGTAGCGGCAACGATATCTTTGCCTTAAAAGCCGGTCAAGGATTTGATATAATCGCTGATTTTACCGTCGGTCAAGATTTGATTGGATTAAGCGGTGGTTTGAGTTTTGGACAGTTAGAAATAACTCAAAATACTCAGGGAACTATCATCAAAAACCTCTTGACAGGGGAGCAGTTAGGTGTGATGATTGGAGTGAGTGCCAATGCGATAACATCTGCTAATTTCATGCTGGTTTAAGGAAAGGAAGGAAAAGTGCGATCGGTAAAATAAAAGCGATCGCACTTAACCCAAATCAACATTTATCTGCGTTCATCGGCGTCAATCCGCTGCCATCTGCGGTTAAAATTTCATACCTACTATTACGGCAATTTCACTTCTGTCTCTTGACTGATAACTACTGGTGGCGACAGAGGCGGTTGAGATTCTGCCACATTCAACTGACCGCCACAACAGCGCAACTCGTAAAGTTTTGCATTAATTTGATACTCATATTGACTCAATAACCTTGCATAAATATAGCCAGCTTTTCCATCCAAAAAGCCTAACTGAATAAAGTAAAATAAAATAAATCTGAGCGTTGGTTTAAAAGGCAGCCACACCCAAACTTTTTTGAGAAATCGCTTTCGCTGAACCGCATCTCCAAATAAGTTAGCACCAATTGTGCCGCTGTCGTCGCGCCCTTCAATAATATTGTAATAAACGCGAGCTTCCCAATTAGAATAGCGGTTGTGCCGTTCTATCCAGTGAAATAAATCGCGGTAATCCTCGTGGATCATGTCATTTTTTAAGTAGCCGACTTGACCGGCTAAAATGACGTGTTCGTGAACTTCGTTGTCGCCAGTATTCGGGACGGATTCAGTGCCGAGATTTTCGTAACGTCCTTTTTGATGCTTGAACAAACGCAAATTCCAGTCGGGATATCGGCCGCCGTAACGCAGCCACTGACCTAAAAATAAGACTTTGCGGTTGAGGTAATAGCCGTCAAAATTGGGGTCTTCGATCGCCCGCGCGATTTCGTCCCAAAGTTCCGGGGGAATGCGCTCGTCGCAATCGACAATTAATACCCATTCGTTGCGAAAGGGTAGATTGTCCAAAGACCAATTTTTCTTTTTCGGCCAGCGGTTGTCGAAGTAGAATTGCACTACTTTTGCACCGGTGCTGATGGCAATTTCTACCGTGCGATCGCTGCTTTGGGAATCAACCATGAAAACTTCATCCGCCCTGGCAATGCTGGCCAGACACGCAGGTAGATTAAGTTCTTCGTCTTTTGCCGGAATGAGAACTGAAACCGGAATCTTGGATGAACTAGATGTCATAATCGAGTGCTTGAACCTGAATGCGGTCGAGTTTTGGTGGATGAAATGCGATCGGCACAGCCGCGCCAACGAGTTGAGCAGCGAGGGATATTGCCTATAGCCTAATGCCTGCTGGTCGATTTCGGTGCAAAAATTAGGCTGCGGACGGCTGCACTCAAATAACCGATTTGACCCCAGGCAAAAACGAAATTTTCAAAACGCAGCCCTGGATCTCTAATATATTTAAAAGACTTCCAGACACCCCTCAATATTCTTTCACCCCCTCGCCCAAGCTGAGCAATACCGGCTCGATCGGACAATTGTTCGCGATAACACTCGCTGATGCCTTGCCACCACCCGCGCTGTAGAAACCAAGCTTTGTTGAGCCTTTCTGTCGCGACATGGTGAAGTACCAGGGCCTCCGGTAGATAAACTACTTGCCAACCTAACTCTAAAGCTAATTCTGTGGCCCGCAACTCTTCATTTGACAGCAATTTTGTGCCGACTCTACCGAGTGTGACATCGAAGCCGCCAATTTGTTCGAGAAAAGCGCGCCGGATTGAGTAGTTTACACCCCTGGGAGTCAAACCGGCAGCAGTCACGTACAGACAAGTATCGCCTAAATCGTATGAGCCCAAGTTCAGGGCCAATCCCGGTGACAGCCATTCGGGCGGGCGGACTCCCGAAGGCCAGAGCAAATTTACTTTGCCGCCGGCTACGGCGAGTTTTTGATTGCTTTGATAAGCGCTGTGCAGCACCCTGAGCCAATTCGGATCGGCCATAGCGTCGTCGTCGAGATAAGCTAATATTTCGCTGCGGGCTTGCTTAGCGCCGGTGTTCCGGGCTACTGACAGACCGATTTCGGGTTCCCAGACGTACTTGAGGCGGCGATCGCCCAGCCTTGCTTCTACCACCTCGCGGGTGCGGGAAGTGGAACTTTCGGGACTGGCATAATCGCTAGAAGCGTTATCCACTACTACTACTTCAAAGTTGTCGGGAAAATCCTGTACCAGCAAGCTGTCGATCGCCCCACCTAAATAGGCGGCGCGATTGTGGGTGCAAATAATCGCTGATATCTGAGGACGATCGGGCATAAATAACAGCTTGGGAAATACGGGGGTTCTCGATCGACTGACTCTGATATTGTCTCAACAATGCTATTATCGCTTAAAAAGCATTTGGTAGTTGGCCGTTTAAATCATAATTGGTAATTGGTAATTGGGAATTGGCAATTGGGAATTATGTTTAATCCTTTGTATGTGACCCCGCCCAAAGAAGGGAGACAAGCCCGCGACATTAGTCGCCAGCAGCTCAAAAATTTTAACCAAACTTCAATCTCCCAAAATCATTTGTTGTGGAGTAAATCTAAAATCTAAAATCTAAAATCTAAAATCGACTGACTAATGACTAACTCAGAACTGACTGCATCAAGACAATTAATCTTAGTAACTGGGCCGGTCAGAAGCGGCAAAAGTGAATGGGCCGAAACTCTGGCGGCGGGTTCTGGAAAACAAGTAATCTATGTGGCTACAGGTCGGGTTGATGAAGCCGATTTGGAGTGGATTCGTCGCCTCGACCGGCACCGAAATCGCCGTCCAGTTGATTGGGCAACTCTAGAAGTGCCGATCGAATTATCGCCAGTTGTGCAAGCCGGCAAGCCCTCAGATTGCTTGTTGATTGATTCCCTGGGAACTTGGACGGCAAATCTTTTGGAACAAGAAGCTGCTGTTTGGGCGACGGCGCAGCAAGATTTGCTAGCTAGTTTGAAGTCGGCGGCGGCTGATGTAATTTTGGTAGGGGAAGAAACCGGATGGGGCGTTGTGCCTGCTTATCCGGCGGGGCGGCTGTTTCGCGATCGCCTCGGTACTCTCGTCCGCCACATCGGGGCGATCGCCGATAATGTTTATCTCGCCACCGGAGGTTACGCCTTGAATCTCACCGCTTTGGGTACGCCGCTGCCGCCCTTGAACAGTTAACAGCCGGAGTCGCGATCGACAAGGGAGAAAAAATATCGGTTTCCCGAACGACAATTTTTACTAAAAATTAGGTATAATTTTAATTTAGATTGAAAACTCAAGAGTCATATAAATTAGTCAAAAAACCTAATTCCTAGGGGAAATAGCCCAACAATTTGACATGAGTAATAGCCAAATTTTGAAATTAGGTAAAAGCTAAAATGTCTCTTAAGAAAGAGTGCTAATTTCAAATGAAAAGTCTAAAATAATCAATTAGTTGAAGGGTAGACTAAAAGTTATGGCATCAGATCGTGAAGTAAGAAAATATATTGCTTACTGGTTTCAGTTAGGCAAAAAAGTATTAATTCGCAACGGTTCCGAAGCGCTGCTGCCCAAATCGGTAAATGCCGGCGATCGCTACAGCCAGGAATTTGAAGACTGCTGGCAAAAAATCATCTCCCGCGACAGCGGAGACTGTTACCTCGAAGGCACAAACGAAACAATTGCCCAACTGCTGACACCAGCTTGGGAAATCAGTCCCTGCGCGCGCTGCGCTATGCCCGTAGTGTTCCAACAAACCGGAATGCCCCCGGAGTTCTGTCCCTGTAACGACTTACCGAACTGGCCCGATACCGAAATGCCCCAACCTCGATCGCCCGTCAGCAACCAATTTCAACTGTCAGGAATTCGCGATCGACTCAAAAGATCCAGCGGGGAGTAAGTATATAAGAAGGAAGAAGGGTATTCTTCCTTAAATTGTTACAATATATTTACAATGCTTCACACTAGGTCTGATTTATGAATGTCAAGACAGTATCGCCAGCCTCCCCGCAAACTTATACAAATTCAGGGACTCAGGCTGTACTCGGCAATCTCCAAGATGCAAATACAATTCCCCTGCAAGCAGTACCAGTATCACTAGAGACGGATATAGTAACGGACGATCGGCTCAAATCAGCCAGAGACATAGCTTTCGAGTTGGCCGGAGATGCTGTTCGGTACGATCCAGTGGCGATCGCAGCCCTGTACCGAAATCGACCTCTACAAGTCTGGGGAAGGCTGTCGAGCGTTGTTTGGACATTTTTTAGCTTTGCCTTCAGTGTGTGGTTCGACGGCAAAACAGGTCGTACCGCCACCAACCAAAAGCGTCGCGCCGTCCGACTGCGGGAAATTCTCGGCCAACTCGGCCCAGCTTTCATCAAAATCGGACAAGCACTCTCAACACGCCCCGACTTAGTACCGCCAGTATATTTAGAAGAACTAACAACGCTGCAAGACCAATTGCCAGCATTTCCGAACGAAGTAGCATATCAATTTATCCAAGAAGAATTGGGTGCCCACCCGAAAGACATCTACGCAGAAATCAGCCCAGATCCGATCGCAGCAGCATCTCTCGGACAAGTCTACAAAGGCAAACTCAAAACCGGAGAAACAGTCGCAATCAAAGTCCAGCGACCGGGTTTAGCCGAAAACATCGGCTTAGATATCTACATCCTGCGGCGCCTTGCAGTTTGGGCGCAAAACAACTTCAAAATAATTCGCAGCGACCTCGCAGGCATTATGGACGAATTGGGCGAGCGCATTTACGAAGAAATGGACTACACCCACGAAGGTCACAATGCCGAACGGTTTGCCAAACTCTACGGCCACATCAAAGACATTTACGTTCCCAGCATCTACTGGGAATATACCCGCCGCCGCGTCTTAACAATGGAGTGGATCACCGGCATCAAACTGACGAATTTAGAAGCCGTTAAAGCTCAAGGAATCGACGCTCCTTACTTAATTGAAGTGGGGGTGCAGTGTTCTCTCAGACAACTCCTAGAACACGGTTTCTTTCACGCCGACCCGCATCCCGGCAATCTTTTGGCAACTCCTGACGGTCAATTAGCTTATCTCGATTTCGGGATGATGAGCGAAGTTAAACCTTATCAGCGGTACGGCTTGTTGGAAGCTGTGGTGCATTTGGTGAACCGCGACTTTGAAGGTTTAGCAAAAGATTATGTGAAGTTGGAGTTTTTAACTCCCGACACCGATTTAACGCCAATTATTCCAGCTTTGGCGGGCGTATTTAACAATGCTTTGGGTGCTAGCGTTGCCGAACTCAATTTCAAAAGCATTACTGACGAGCTTTCGGCGGTAATGTACGAATATCCTTTCCGAGTTCCAGCTTACTATGCTTTGATTATTCGATCGCTCGTCACCTTAGAAGGGATTGCCATCAACGTTGACCCCGAATTCAAAGTGCTCAGCAAAGCTTATCCTTACGTTGCAAAACGGCTGTTGAGCGACCCCGCACCGGAATTGAGAGCATCCCTGCAAGATTTGCTGTTCAAACAAGGCGAATTCCGCTGGAACCGCTTAGAAAACTTGCTCAAAAATGCCCGCGAGAGCGAAGATTACGATGTGAGCAAACTCTTGAACCAAGCATTAGAATATTTATTTTCCGAAAGAGGAGATTTCATTCGCGATCGTATTGTCCTGGAATTAGTCAAAAGTCTCGACACACTTTCCAGCAACGCCTTTGCTAACGCCAAAGCAGTTGTCGGCGAATGGTTTGGAGTCAAGGCAAATCAACCTGTGGTTTCACCAACTGAACAAAAAAACCTCGAACACATCAAGCGGATTTGGGATATTTTGCAATCAACTCCCGGTTTTGACACGATGAAAGTATTGCAGCTTCTTCCGCAATTGTTGGTGAAACCCGAAGTGCATAACATGGGCCAGAAAGTAGTCGGCGGTTTAGCTCAAAGAGCAGTTGCTAGGGTAATTCGCGAGTTTTTGCTTTCGCAGGAACCGGCAGCAATTCCCCAGAATGGAAGCTATGCTAAAACTTCGCCTCAGTTGTCTTTACCTGCGGCAAAGTAGTTATATCGTGTCAGGTGAATTGACCGTAATTTCTGTAGGGGCTGGTTCACCAATATCTACAATAGAAACGAGAGATTCTATAAACCCGCCCCGGCTGTTGAGCGCGGTCTATCGACCGCACATGATATTAGATTGGGATTTTTTGACCGCAGATATTAGCAGATAAACGCAGATGAACGCAGATGAAATTTTGTCTGCGTTCTTTTAATTAAGCTAATGCTTTAGCTGCTGCTAAAGGTTCAATTTCTTCGGGCTGGGCGTGACGGCGTGGGTCATCAAAACCCCAAGCAAATAGCCAATCGGGGTCAGCGTTACCGCACCCGATCGAATATATTTGGCTGTGTTTGAAATGCTTGAAAAACTCCTGACATTTTTCATCGGTCATTAGCGATTCATCTAACGGCAGGTCGTGAATTAGGGCGTATAAATCAAATTCGTTTCGCTCTGGATTCCATTGATAACGCAATTCAGGAGTGTAACCAAGTTCTAGCAGTTTTGTCAATGCTTCATCAGGGTTTTTATAGCTGTCTAAGTGAACGCGGTTCAGGGAAACAACTACTTGTACGTGGTGGTACTTTGCGGGTGTTAATTGATATTCGGTCATCGGTTTTTCCTTTTTTTCTCATCACAGGTGTAATAGGTTCTTCCGGTTGCGTCGGGGTGTCTTGTTGCTTCGCGGTTCTGCTGTTCGCATCGCTTAGCAGCTTCTGCATCACTCCGAGCATAAAAAGGTCTGTCCGGGTGTTCAGCGAGTTCGGCTTCCAAGTCTTCCCAAGACTTTTCTGGGTTGTCTGCGTCTCTCAACATTTGTCCCTCGGGAATCTGTCTGCGCTAGAGGTCATTTACTTAATGTCTCCTCAGTCTTGAACGTTTTGCCCCGCTTTAGTTTTAGGATCGGGCGGGGTTTCTGCTGTCTCTAGCCATTGCTTCATCAGTAAACCGATGACTTCGCTCATTGGCTTTTCTTGAGCTGTGCAAGCTAGTTTGAATCGTAGCTTTAGCCTTTTATCTACGTAAACGCTTAGTTCAGCCATTTCAGGTGGAATTTTTTTAGCCATGTCTCTCATACGCGCATACCTGTATTCTCGCATCTGGCGAGGGGGCGGTTTACTACGTGGCGACTTGACTACGTATTGCGCGTTTGCGCGATATACGTTATCATACCTACATAGCCAAAAAACAGCAACCCCACCGCATTCAGAAATGTTGTTGCCCGAAACGCCGAACCAGGTATCGCTACCGGATTCTTCCAGCAAGATGTCGCTGTCGGCTTCGTGGTCATCCTCTTCACACAAGTAAAGACAGCTAGCTCATAAAATCTTTATGTTGACTAAAACTTCAAAAATAGATAAAATTTCTACAGTAGATCTTTTTACTTGCTGCGTAAGCCTTATAGCTCTTTCAGATGCAGAATCAGAGTCGCTTCCTTCGATCGAAACGGCTACGCGCTGCCCTTTGGTATGCCGCCAACGGCAAGTGCCAGCATTGCAGATGCGATTTGCCTTCAGACTGGCACGCAGACCACATTGAGCGATGGGCAGAAACTCACAGAACCAATGTCCACGAAATGCAGGCATTATGTCCCAAATGTCATCATCAAAAAACTGCTGAGGAGAACAGAAACATGACAGATGCAATCCAATTAGACCTTTTTTCTTCACAATCTCCTAAAGAACCTCTTAATTTAAGAAGACATCAAGATGAATTTTTACAAATCTGTAAACGCATAAAGGCAGGCGAACAAATTAAAAAAATTCTCATGCTGGTTACGCCTGGAGGCGGTAAGAGTCTTATCCCAGTAATTGCTGCTGCAAACTTAATTCCAAATCGTAATTCGGGCAACAGCTTTCATGGAACCATAGCTGATGCAATCTGTTGGGTTGTTCCCCGACTAAATCTCCAAAAGCAAGCAGAAGAAAATTTTGAAGATTGGTATTTCAGAAATCTGCTAGGGCATCAGCATAGAATTATGGCAAATAATAATGAGCCTAATCCATGCAAGGGAATGAATGGCTATGTAGCTACATACCAGGCTATTATAGCAAGTCCCGATCTTCATGCTCAAGAACTTCGACGCAAGCGTTATATTCTAGTGCTGGATGAGTTTCATCATGTTGAGCAAGATGGAGCATGGCATGGAGCGTTGCAGCCATTGGTAGATCGTGCTGTATTAGTCATCTTAGTAACAGGAACCGGTGAGCGTGGAGATCGGCAGCCAATTGCTTTTATGCCCTATAAAGCAACTCCTAGCGGTCTTACTCCAGATATATTAAGTAGTAAAGGTACTGTAGTTATTGAATATACGCGAGGACAAGCACTCAGAGAGGGCGCTATTGTTCCTCTCCATTTTGAATGGGGTGATGGACAGGCTGAATGGATAGACGAAAAAGGGCAGAAAAATTCAGTGGAAAGCCTAGCAGAGGCTGGAGACTATAGGGGCATAGCACTTCGCACAGCGCTTAGTACCGGATACGCCGAGCAGTTACTCACAAAGTGTGTTGATAATTGGAAGTCACATAAAAAAGATAATCATAGAGCTAAGCTATTGGTACTCGCGCCATCAATAGCAACAGCTAATCAATATTTGGGGTGGCTGCAAAAGTTAGGAATAAAAGCCTTAAGAGCCACAAGTGATGAATCGAAAGAAGCGCAAACAGCAATTAAAAGATTTAAGAAACACTACAATTACGGCGATGCAAAAGCAGTTGATGCTTTAGTAACAGTGGCAATGGCGTATGAAGGGCTTGATGTTCCGGCAATTACCCATGTTGCCTGTTTAACTAATATCAGAAGTAAGCCTTGGCTGGAACAATCATGGGCAAGGGCTGCGAGGGTCGATCGAGAAGCTGGAAGTTTGAAAAAAACAGGATTGATTTATCTTCCGGATGACCAATTAGCCGGGGATTGCGTACAAAAAATCATGGCCGAACAAGAGCCTATTCTGAGGGAAAGAGAATTAAACAGGCGTGACAATGGCAAGGGTGGTAATGGGGAGAATGATGCTAAAAACAAAGAACAGGGATATAATAGTATTATCGCATTAAATTCAAGTTTGACACGCTCAAGAGCATCTGATTTAAGTAACGGGGAAACTGTTGATTATGCTGAAACCGCTATACTTCAATCAACCGCACAGGAGTTTGGAATTAGTGGCAGCACTATAAATCTGAAACGTTTTATGGAGTCGTATAATACACGGCGAATTAGCACTGAAGTTTATGCAGACTCATCAAAGCAAGAATCGTTAACCCCAAGTGAAGAGCTGTCCATTATACGAGACCAAATTGAAAATTATGTCCGTCGCTATACAGCCAAGAATGGTATGGAGTTCAAAACCATTAATGGGGAAATTGTCAAAGAATTTCGCAAGTCACGCAAAGCAATGGCACTTGAAGAATTGAGGCGGGTGTGGGCATGGCTACAAAGCAAATATCCAATGAACGATTGAAAGCTCACATAGAAACTCTGGGCAATGCAGGCGAACTGAATGCACCTCCGGGCTCGCGCCCTTGGGCGATCGCTGTAAGGCTGGAACTGCAATCAGCCTTACATGATGCTGCATTCAATGCTCAACAGTTGAAAGCATGGCGCGATCTGATGAAGCAATTCTCTGGCTATCATCAGCTTGTTGACGATCGTGGACAGCCATTCAAGACTTATGAGGAACTCTGCAAGGCTAAACCACCATTTGGTTTGGGTTACGAGCCGTCATATATTGACAAAATTATTCAGGAACTAGCATCACCTAATGCAAAGACCTTTGAGCCTGAAGAAGATCAATTTCAAGAGCAGGGAAGTTCGTCAAAATATTTGGAAAAATTTTCTAAGCTGGTTCAAGCTTGTCCAGACCAGCAGCCTATAAATGCAGTTAAGATTAAACGAGTATTGCGGACTTGTTTAAGTAACGCACACCGTTGGAGGAAATGGTGGCTAGACTTGGGATGGATTGAACCATTATCCGGTAATAAACGTGGTTATTACCAAATCACCGATCGGGGGCGGAAACAGGTGAAAAATTGGTTAGAAAAAGTTCCATCTACTAGCCTAAATACCTCTTCATATCTAAAGATTCCTCGGCATAATTCCAAGAGAGCTGGAGAGGCGCTAATTAAAGATTTGGACTCTGAGCAACTCAGAGAAATTTACAGTCTAATCGGAGAATCACTTGCGCTTGAAAACAACCCATAATAAAAACCCGGTTTTTTCAACAGCACTTATGCAATGGGCATCAAGACAATCACTTGTAGGGTGCTCTACTACTTTCACGATCGACGGATTATCGAGGGCTTGGGATAGTAGAGTACCTTACTAATTCTGACACTTGCATAATTCCTGATTTTTTAACCGTAGATAAACACAGATGAACGCAGATGAAATTTCGTCTGCGTTTTTTTAATTAAGCTTGAATCCTTTAGCGGCTAATTGCTGGCGGAGACTTTGAATTATTACGCGATCGAGAGTATTTTCACCGCTATTGGTACTAGATTGGCGCTGTTGTTCAATATATGCTGCACGCTTTTGAGATAAGTCGCGGATCGTTTTTTTAATCGCCTCTCTTTCGGTTTTCTTTCCAGCTACATATGCTCTTTTTTCTGCTAGTGTCATCCCTCGCATGATTTCTGGTAAATTATCATCTGATATTGCCTCTAGTTTAACTGTTCCGTTTTCGAGGGCATCCAGCAAGTCCCAAGAAGCATTATCATAGTATTCAGAAGCTTTGGAGGCACTACGCGAAGCAAAACTTGTGCCAGCATTACTATCTTCAACAGCTTGACGTTGTTGTCCTACTCTTCCTTCTCTACCGTAGGGAAGGTAGGTTTGATTTAGTTTAGTATTCCAAGTAGAAATTTCGTCGTCGTAAGGAGACTTAATTACCGCAATTTGTTGGTTTTGATTAATGTTGAAGCTACTGCCTTTTGCTAACTCGGCTCCTGATGCCCAAAGTTGTCGCTCCTGACTTTCGGCTGAACCACAGTAGATTGTATTAACGAGGGTATCTCCTTTGACAGCTAGATTGACTGATTGATTCCAAACTATTGGGCCTTGATCGAAGGGTTCATTACCCGCAATAAAAATCACGCGAAAATCTGCCGGATTTTTACTCCAGTTTAATTCTTGCATTGCCGAACGAATTACCCAGCCAGCATATTCTTGACCGCCGTTGGTTTTGATACTAAATAGCTTTTCGGAAACTAAATCTAATTCCGGCGTAAATCCAGTTAATAATCTGACAAAACCTTCCGAAGAAGGTAAAGTGTCATTACCATAATGGTAAAGGGCAACTTCTAACTCTGGCACTTCGCCATCTTTGGTTACTTTGGTTAAAAAATTAACAATTTGCCAAAGTTGAGTACGAGTCTGGTCAATCAATCCATCCATGCTATTACTAGAATCTAAAAGGATGGCTATCTGAATTTTGGCTTTGGCGAAAGCTGCTGTGGGGGAACACAAAATACTGAGGGTTAAAGCTGTAGTGAATAAAATTCGAGTTAGTTTTTGCATGGAATTTCCCCTACAAATTTATTTTTTACCCAATTATAGTCAGTGGGAAATGGATTTAGTCACTGGTGTCAAGTTACTTGTAACAACATTTTACATTTTTCAGAAACGGGCAAGATGCCCGTTCCACAAAAGTTATTAGTAGGGTGTGTCAGCTATGATTATTTTCGGTTGAAACTAAAAATCTAATAGCTGACGCACCACACAAAACTCAAGGTGCGTCAGAATTATATTTTTGGTGATGATTCATAATTTCGCAACTGACGCACCCTACCACTATTCGCAAAAAACTCGGTTTCTGGGCACTCATGAGACAATATTGGTAAGATGGTAATCATCGATATTGAGACTGGTGATTGCGAAATTGACAAAAATGGCTTGCACGCATCAAATAGTGTCAATGAAAGACATCCAACTGCTCGATTATTTGGAATTCGCATTGCTTACAACGTAGCAGCTTCTCTTGGTGGCGTGATGGATTGGTGTAAAATAAAAGTCCGTTTGTTCTAAAACACGTCGGTGATGGATGGTGCTTTATGTCTCACGCTAATCTAGACGATCGAGAATTCAGATCGTTTCCTCGGAGCAAAATCATCCAATGCTAACCCTAGACCAGCTTATTTCCGAAGCAACTGCCCTACCCGATACCGCCAAGGCTATCCTCCTCGACAAGATCCTAGAAAGCATGACAGAACAGATCGAGATGTTTTGAACGAGGGCGTACAGAAAGCTCAAGACCGCATTGCCGAGATTGATAGTAGCACAGTCCAATCCATTCCAGGCGATGTTGGCTTGGCACAAGTTCGACAATTGCTCGGAAAATGAAAGAGGATCGTAAATCTCACATCTCCAAGCTCAAATCGAGGTAACTTACGTAAGTTTACCAGATAGTGTCACTTTTTATCGAGTTGTGAGTTGGTATTATTAACTTTTGATTAATGGAGTATTGTGATGATAGCAGCACGAGATAACGATCGGCACTTTACACCTGAAGAGTATTTTAGTTGGGAGGATCAACAACTGGAAAAGCACGAGCTAATCGATGGTCGAGTTTATGCGATGAGTGGTGGCACTAAAAATCATAGTGCGATCGCAATTAATTTCTTGTTGTTAATTCGCTCTCATCTGCGGGGCGGTCGATGCACTGTCTTTAATTCAGATTTAAAGATTAACATTCTCAATACACCCAACTATACCTATCCCGATCTAAGCGTGACTTGTGACGATCGAGATAGGGAGCATCCTCTTTATATTACCTATCCCTGCTTAATTGTGGAGGTTTTATCGGATAGCACCGAAGCTTACGATCGAGGCAAGAAGTTTGAGAAGTATCGCCGCAATCCAAATCTAGTTGATTATGTTTTAGTCAGTTCGGATGAAATGGCGGTCGATATTTATCATAAAAATGATGCTGGTGAATGGGTGATTTTGAGCTATCGGGAGGGCGATCGGGTTGAGTTTCAAAGTATCAATCTAAGTTTGCCGATCGAGCAATTATATGAGGAAATTATTTTCGATCGACAGCCCTAGATATACGATCCTTACACGTTATATTTTAGAGGCAATTCTGGTAGAGCCATTCGAGCAATAAAATTTTTCAGAGGAGGTAATTTTTGATGAAATTATGTGATAATTTGGCGATCGGTGAGGTTAATTCCAAAATCTCAAATCTCAAAGCTTAAATCAATCGAGGTAATTTATGTAAGTTTACAAGATCGTGTCACTTTTTCTCACTAGCAGGGCGATCGGGATGGTGAATTCTTTGAGTTAAGGTAGACAACAAGCTGTTGAGAATGTTCGGAGTTTAAACCGCAGATATGCGAGATAAGCCAACTAGAAATTTAATTGTACCGCATCTGCGGTACAATTATAAGTTATATTGCTAACTTAAAAATGAAATTTTCAGGGCTGATTGCCGTAGTTTGAGATAAGTTTTTTGTTAAATTAGCCGGAGTTAATATGCCTGCGAGTGGAAGAACTGTTTGGAAAGAGTGGGGAAGCAAACGTCTCTCAAAGTTAAAAGGAGAAGATTTTATAGCTGAAATTAGCCCATTAATTAGGTTGTTTCACCCTAATTTGCAATCTAATAATATTTCTGGAACACATTTAACTGTTTGGAGTGATAGTGATATAACTCCATATGCAATTCAATGTCAAGGATTTGACAATTTAACTCTTGGCATTGAGCAGGCAAAGCTAGTTGAAGAGCAAATTAATCAATTTATACAATTAGGTTTTTGTTGTGAGAGATACTACGTAATCCATAACGGTTTGTCTGGCTTCGGCGGACAGCAGTTTAATGAGTTTAATAATTTAGTGAACGATTGTCTTCAGAGACTTCTTGATCTACATAGAGCAAGAGAAGTGAGGCTTCTCGATCGTTCAGTTTTTATTAAAGAAGTCAGTCAGCGATTAGAGAATATTCTTGAAGAAAGCGTTAGGAAGAAATCAGAAGAAATTAAATGTGACATCCAGTCTCGTTTGCGATTTAGCAAATACTACATTCCTGGTGTACCTCTCTTTGAGAGCCAAATACAATTTAGAAGCTTTGACCTACCAAATTTAGGAACCCCTAAAAATCTTCTTAGCAAGGATACTACTGCACATGAGGTGGTACTGAGTAGTTCCTGCAAGATAAGATGGACACTTCTGCATGGTGAACCTGGAACCGGAAAAACAACCACCGCATTGCAAGCTGCAACTCAAAAAGGAAAAACTGTTTTATTTGTTCCTTGTGAATTATTTGAATTTTATGATCTTCAGAAAGGAACAAGTATTCTACTTAACCAAATAGTTAACGTACTAGGCTTATTAGATGATTACTTTAGTGATGAAGACAAAGAAATTATTCTAAAATTTTCAGGTTCAACTCTTGCTAATATCCTAGAGCATTCAGAAGATCATGCATTGATATTTGATGGGTTAGATGAGAATAGATTTTATAGTGATCCTAATGCTGGAGGGCTAGAACGACTCAGTTCAAGGTTAGAGGATTTTGATTGCCCTGTAATTTTAACAACAAGAACTTCTCATTTTAAAGCTTCATTTGAGAGGTTTAGTCAGTCACTTGTAAATTCTCCTCAGCCATCGCATCATCGCAAAAATTCTCGTTTGTTGGAATTGTCAGGATGGCAAATTGATCAAGTCGTTCAGCTTGTAGATGACATCTTAAATGATACAGAAAATCTTACACAGGAAGAGTTAGAGAGAATTTCGCAATTTCGATGTATTCTTGTAAACGGAGATTATTACTTATTATACAATCATCTTCCATGTAATCCATTATTTTTACAGTTTATTCTTGAGGAAGTCATTATTTCTGGAATTCGAGAATCAAACAGAATCTCTCTTATACATCATTGGGTGAGAAGTAAGATTCGCAGAGATTTAATGGTTAAATCTCGATCTTTTATGGTGAAAAAAGAAGTTCATGAATTTGAATACTACATCGATAAAATGCTCAGATTGATGGAATATGTAGCCAGTAAGATGATAGCGGAAATTGATGAGGGCTATGAGCTTAAAGAATATCTCGAATTTTCAGATATTGAAAATAGAATATTAGAAATATTTAATATTAAATCAGCTTCCCTCATAGATATCCTATTAAACTCGGCACTTACGTCTCAAGCAAATTTGTCGCGATCTCACTACAGAAGCTCACGAGAAAGAGTTACTTTTGTATTCAAAGTTTTTCATGAATACTTTTTGGCTTGTTCTTTAGTCCGAAATTCAAAAAAATGCTTTGGCTATCCTAAGTCAGTAAGAAATTTTTATTCTGAAATTCAAAAATATCTCAAACAAGATGAAGACTCTGACTTTGCAAGATACTTAAATAAATCTGAACATCAAAGTTGTCAAGATAATGATAATGCTAAACTCTTGTTGGAATTCATGAATAAACTAGATGGGAAGTTAGATCAGATGTCAGATTCTTCAAAGCCCAGCAACCAGTATAATTTTAACGCTCCGATTCATGGCCCTGTAACCACAGGAGGAAAAGTCAAAGAACTAAACTACACCTACAACGAATATGCTCAAGATCCAAAATTTGTTCAAGCATTAGATGATATTAAAAAGTCTCTTGAGAACTTGAGGCAGAATAATGCTTCTGTCTCAGACGATGAGTACGTCGATATCATTGATGCTGAATTTGAAGATGTCAGAGTTAATGAACCTGAAAAGTGGGCAAGTTGGATGAATGTTCTTCAAGTCTTATTTTCAGGAGGTGTAGAAGCAGCGAAGGCTTTCAATCCTTGGGTTGGGATTCCAATTGAAGTTTTGAAAACAGCGTACAAGATCCATCGAGAAAAACACAATAGTTTACCAGAATCACAATCACAGGAAATCTCTTCTTAAAAGTTAGTCACAAAGTGCAACGTGTATGCTGCAATATAACAATCCGCTTGCACCCGACCGTTTACAGTCTCTTCGTTGAGTTCGAGAGGTCGTTTACGGCGGGTGAAGCGGAACGTTAGACCGCAAAAATTACCTGTGTGGACTTAACCCGGAGGTTAATCGTGAGGCACAACTGATGCAGGTTTGTGAAGGTACTGCAAAAAACCCGGTTTCTTCAAGAAGCCGGGTTTTTATGTGTCGATCGCCCTCAACCAACTCTACAATTACTTCAACGTAGAAGTGCCAATTAAATCGCTACTTTTTGGTAGCTGAATCGGACTCGGATTCGCACTAACTAAAAGGTTAGCTTCATTACCAGAAGGCTTAGCAGTAAGATCGATCGCACTACCAACACTCGCGGCTTGCAAAGGTAGACTTGGCTGAGTTTGAGCGCTGGTTAGAGATGTTAACAAGCTGTTAGAGTCGTAGATGAGAATGTCATCATCAATGCCGCTAAAGCTGTTCATCGTTGGAATTGAACCGCCATTCAGCAAGATGTCATCGGTAGTAGTTGTGACAGAAGTTACTGTCAAACTACCTGGATTAGTAGCTGTTGTTAGCGGTGCGAAACTTATGGCTGCTGGTGCAGTAGTCGTGCTGTTTGACTGGCTAATTGATGCAGTAGTCGTGCTGTTTGACTGGCTAATTGATGCAGTAGTCGTGCTGTTTGGCTGACTCATTACTGTTGCAGTCGTGTTTGATAAGCCAGCGGTAGAACTGTTATCAATCAACTCATCATCCTCACTATCAACTGGTTCGCCAGTTAAAGAATCGACAGGGGAAGGAGTATTGAAAACTCCAGGCAGCGGGTCTCCGGGAGTGATGGGGATAAACCGAGAACTGTCGATCGCACTAAATTGAGTATCTTTCACCCAAGCTAAATGTTCGCCGGTGCTGGCGATGCTAATCAAGGCATCGTTAGTATAATTTTCGCCGCCTTGAACGATTTGCAATTGGTCATAAGTGAGGTCTTGTGCGAGTCCGAAGTAATCGCGATCGGCCTGGAAGTAGAAAATGTTATCAAGTCCCGAACTTGGTGATAGCACAAATATGTCGGAACTGCTACCTCCAATCAGCGAATCTTGGCCGTTGCCGCCTTTGAGCACGTTGTTTCCTTCGCCGCCGTAGAGACTGTCATCGCCATCGTTGCCGTTCAGGCTGTCGTTGCCGCTGTCACCATTTAAGAAGTCGTTGCCATTACCGCCATCGAGGGTATCGTTGCTGCTGCCGCCGTCGAGACTGTCGTCGCCTTCGTTGCCCAAGAGGTTGTCGCTGCCGGCTTCCCCGGTTAGCAAGTCGTTGCCGCAACCGCCGTCGAGGGTGTCGTTACCGGCACCTCCCAGCATGGTGTCGTCCTCGCATTCGCCGAACAGCAAGTCATCGCCGTTACCTCCTCCCATCAAGTCGTTGCCGCTGCCGCCTGCGAGGGTGTCGTCGCCGGAATCGCCTGTGAGGATGTCGTCGCCGGAGTCGCCGACAACCAAGTCGTTACTCGCGCCGCCGTCCATCAGGTCAATTTCGTCGCCGCCGTAGAGAGTGTCTTCGCCGACTTCGCCCAACATCGTGTCTTGCCCTTGACTGCCAAACATCAAGTCGTTGCCACTACCTCCGAAGAGTTTGTCGTCGTCGATGCTGCCGTCAATTTTGTCGTTGCCCGCGCCTCCTAATAATTGGTCGTTGCCCGTACCGCCGAACAGTTGGTCGTTGCCGGCGCCGCCGTCGATGCTGTCGTAGCCGGAACCGCCGTCGATTTTGTCTTCGCCTGCTTCTCCCAAAATCAGGTCGTCGTCTTCGTTGCCCCAAATGTTGTCGTTGCCAGCGCCACCGTAAATCGAGTCGTTGCCGGCTTGTGCCCAAATGTTGTCGTTGCCGTCGCTACCCAAAATCGAGTCTGCCCCGGAACCGCCGTCGATGTTGTCGTTGCCGACTTGTCCGAGGAGGGTGTCGGCTGCATCTCCGCCGTAGATTTGGTCGCTGCCGCGGCCGCCGTCGATGAAATCGAGGTCTTCTCGGCCGTAGAGTTCGTCGTCGCCGTCGTTGCCCCACAGGGTGTCGCTGCCTGTCCCAGCATCGAGGAAGTCGTTGTCGTCGTTGCCTTCGAGGCTGTCGTTGCCAGCTTGACCGAAGATGCGATCGCCCCCTTCTCCCCCTGCTAAAGTATCGTTGTTCGCCCCGCCGTCGATGTAGTCGTCGCCGCTGTTGCCGTCGGCGAAGTCGTTGCCGTCGTTTCCGAAAATGCGATCGCGCCCTGCGCCGCCAGTTAAGCTATCATCGTCTGCGCCACCTTCTAAGTAGTCGTCGCCAATGTTACCGGAGAGGGTATCTTTGCCGATTTGACCGAAAAGTCGATCGGCCCCTTCGCCACCATCAAGGCTGTCATTGCCCGATTCCCCCCACAGTTGGTCGTCTCCGGTTTGTCCTAACAGCGTATCGTCGTTATCGCCACCCCACAGTTGGTCGTTATCGGCATTGCCTTCTAACAAGTCGTTGCCTTGGCGGCCGTATAATTTGTCACTGCCGTCATTGCCGGAGAGGGTGTCGTTTTCGGTACCGCCATCTACAAAATCGTCGCCTGTTCCGCCAGCTAGGGTATCATCGCCACCTTCCCCGTAGAGACTGTCGCTATTTTCGCCGCCGTCGAGTTGGTCGTTGCCGAAACCGCCGAACAGGGTATCCCTGCCGGATTCTCCCAGCAAGTGGTCAGCGTCGTCTCCTCCCCACAGAGTGTCGCTATCGTCGCCGCCGAACAGGGTATCGAGGCCGGATTGACCGTAAATTCGATCGCGCCCTTGATTCCCCTGAAGCAAATCGTTGCCCGTACCGCCGTCAACAATGTCATCGCCGCGGTTGCCGATAACCGTATCATCACCGACTTGTCCTAACAAACTGTCGTTATTATCACCACCGTCGAGAATGTCGTTACCGTCGCCGCCTTCGAGGGTGTCATTTTCCGTACCGCCGTCGAGGGAATCGTTGCCGAGTTCCCCGAAAAGTCGGTCTGTTCCTGAGTTGCCTTCGAGGATGTCATCGCCACCGAAGCCGTAGAGAGTGTCGCTGTCAGCTTGACCGAGAAGGGTATCGTTGCCGTCGCCTGCTAAAAGTGAGTCGTCGCCGAAACCGCCTTGCAATAAGTCGTTGCCAGCTTGACCCAACAGCGTATCTTTGTTATCGCCACCGTAGAGGCTGTCGTTGCCTTCGCCAGCATCGAGGATGTCATTGCCCGCTTCGCCAAACAGGTAGTCATCGCCAGCTTGGGCGGATAAAGTGTCATCATCTTGACCTCCCCACAGATAATCGTTGTCACTTCCGGCATTGAGAAAGTCTTTGCCGTCGCCACCGTAGAGGGAATCGTTGCCTTCTGCTGCATCGAGGATGTCATCGCCGTTTTCCCCAAACAGGTAGTCATCGCCAGCTTGGGCGGATAAAGTGTCATCATCTTGACCTCCCCACAGATAATCGTTGTCACTTCCGGCATTGAGAAAGTCTTTGCCGTCGCCACCGTAGAGGGAATCGTTGCCTTCTGCTGCATCGAGGATGTCATCGCCGTTTTCCCCAAACAGGTAGTCATCGCCAGCTTGGGCGGATAAAGTATCGTCGTCTTGACCACCCCAGAGGTAGTCATTGCCAACTCCGGCATTGAGAAAGTCTTTGCCGTCGCCGCCGTAGAGACTGTCGTTTCCTTCGGCTGCGTTGAGTGAGTCGTTGCCCGCTTCGCCAAACAGTTTGTCGTCGCCAGCTTGGGCGGATAAAGTATCGTCGTCTTGACCTCCCCAAAGTTGGTCGTTGCCGATTCCGGCATCGAGAATATCTTTGCCGTCGCCACCGTAGAGGTTGTCGTTGCCTTCGGCTGCATCGAGGCTGTCGTCGCCCGCTTCGCCGTAGAGGTTGTCGTCGCCTTCTTTGCCTAGGAGGATGTCGGCATCGTCGCCGCCGTAGAGTTGGTCGTTGCCGAGGCCGGCATTTAGGGTGTCTTTGCCGGTGCCACCGTAGAGTTGGTCGTTGCCAGTTCCGGCGTCTAGGGTGTCGTCGCCTGCATCGCCTGCGAGAGTGTCGTTGCCGGCTTCACCGATGAGGGTGTCTTGTTCGTCGCCGCCGGAGAGTTCGTCGTCGCCGGTGCCGCCGTAGATTAAGTCGGTGTCGCCTTCTCCGTAGAGTTTGTCGTTTTCGCCTTCGCCGTAGATGGTGTCTTTGTCTGCGCCGCCGTAGATGTTGTCGTCGCCAGCGCCGCCGTAGAGTAAGTCTTTGCCTGTTTCGCCAAAAATTGTGTCGTTGCCGTAACCAGCGTCTCCGGCAACGGTGTCGTCATCGCTACCGGCGTAGATTAAGTCGTCGGCATCCCCACCTCGGATGTAGTCTTGACCGGCTTCACCGTAAAGAGTGTCTCTGTCTTGATTGCCGTAGATGCTGTCGCCGCCTTCGCCGCCGTAGATTAGGTCGTTGCCGAATTCGCCGTAGAGTTTGTCGTCGCCACCGAGTCCGTAGATGCGATCGCGCCCAGCATCGCCAGTGATAACGTTAACGGTATCGTCGCCGGTAATATTATCGTCATGCCGAGAACCGGCGACGTTTTCAATGCCGGCAATTTTGTCTTGGTCTCCCCAACCGTCGGTAGCATCGCCTGTTTGTAAATTCACAGTAACGCCGTTCGGGTCGCGGCGGTAGCTGAGAATGTCGATGCCTTCTCCGCCGTAAAATGAGTCATTGCCGGCATTGCCAATTAATAAATCGTTGCCTTCTAATGCCCAAATTCGGTTATCTTTTTCGTTGCCAATTAAGATGTCTTCAAAGCGAGTACCGATGATATCTTCTAAGTTTTTCAAAGCATCGATAGTGCCAAAACCGTCTTTACCAGTACCAGCGGCAATTTCAAAATCCCGTTCGAGTTCGGTGTAGTATTCCTTGGGATTAACTGCGGTGACGAATTCTTTGAAGCGTTGATTGGTGTTGTTGTCGTAGTCGCTATTTTCGTCAATATTAACGATAACCCCACTGGGAGAATTGATGTAATTAACGAGATCGACTCCTTCTCCCCCATCAATTAAATCATCGCCGATTTCTCCGATTAACGAGTCATTGCCAGTACCGCCAAATAATTCGTCATTGCCAGCGTTGCCGTTGAGAGTGTCATCGCCTGCTTGGCCTAAAAGTACGTCGTCATCAAAGCCACCAAACAGGGTATCTTTGGCGTCGCCACCATCGATATAGTCTTGGCCTTGACTGCCGAAAAGGTTGTCTTCCCCTGCTTGTCCGTAAATATCATCATCGTCAGTTCCCCCATCAATAATGTCTTGGCCGTCGCCGCCTTCCAGCCAGTCATTATTTTCGTTGCCTTGGATGACATCGTTGCCGGCTTGTCCGTAAATTCTGTCATCTCCGGTATTGCCCAGAAGCGAGTCTTGGCCGCTGCCGCCATCGATGAAATCGTCGTCGGCGTTGCCTTCTACGGTGTCGCTGCCGTCTTGTCCGTAGAGGATGTCGTTGCCTTCGTTGCCTTGGATGAAGTCGCGGCCGCTGCCACCTTCGGCGTAGTCTTCGCCCGTGTTGCCTTGGATGATGTCGTTGTCTGCGCGGCCGTAGAGTTTGTCATCGCCACTGCCTCCGAGAAGGATATCGTTTTGGCTGCCACCGTCGAGGATGTCGTCGCCATCTTCACCGTAAAGTTTGTCGCTACCAGCTTCGCCGTAGAGTAAATCGGCATTTAATCCACCGTAAAGTTGGTCTTGGTCATCGCCACCGTATAAAGAGTCGTTTCCGGCTTCTCCTTGTAACAAATCATCGCCTTGTTCGCCTCGTAAATGGTCATTTCCAGTGCCGCCATTGAGGGTATCTTTGCCAGTTCCGCCGTAAAGAGAATCGTTGTTTTCTTCTCCTTTTAAGTCATCGTCTCCTTCTTCGCCATAAAGTTTGTCTTCACCTTTGCCTCCGTATAAGGAATCATTTTCGGTGCCACCGTAGAGAGAGTCGTTGCCGTTTTCTCCTCGGAGGTCATCCGCACCTTGTTCGCCACGAAGTTCGTCTTCACCATCGCCACCGTAGAGGAAGTCGTTATCTTGACCGCCGTAGAGAGAGTCGTTGCCATTTTCTCCTCTTAAATCGTCGCTGCCTTCATCACCTCGGAGGTCGTCATTGTCATCGCCGCCGTAAGCTTTGTCATTACCAGTGCCACCGTAGAATGTATCGTCTCCTTTTTGTCCCCAAAAAATGTCGTTTCCGCCTTGACCGTAGAAGATATCGCTGTAGTCACCGCCAGTCATTTCATCGGCAAAATTTGAGCCGCTGATGATTTCGATATTTCCAAGAGTGTCTACAGTTTTTTCACCTTTGACAACAAAGCCATCTTCAACTTTGTAAACATCGGAATTACCAACTTTGTCTGCCCAAACTTTAATTCCAATTGGACTGCCGGAGTAACTAGCAGTATCAGTTTCTCCACCACCATCTAAAAAGTCGAAGCCAGAACCGCCTGTTAAGTTGTCGCTGCCATTTCCACCTTGTAGAACATCGTTGCGTTCTCCTCCTTGAATGTCGCCATCTCCTTTAATCCAGTCATCATTTTCTGTGCCGGGTCGCAGGGATTGGTTACTATCTGGAAAGTAGTAACCAGTTGAATTGACATGATAAAAAGAATTCTTGAAGTAGTTTTGAATTTGATTCCGCCATTTCCAGACATAAGCGATATCTGGATCTCCGTTAAGATCGTGATCGTATATGGGGTTTCCATGCTGAACCAATTGCTGAAATCCTGTTTTTCCTGCTTCTATGATGTGTAGGACTTTAGCTATAGGATTTGAGATTTCGCTAGATGAGAGTTGTAACTTAGTTACTAAATCATTTGAGTTTCTGACATTGAGACCGTCTCCCAAGCTAGAATTGTTGAGATAGTTTTCTCCTGAAATAAGGGAAAGACCAGCAGTAGCATAGGCTGTTGGTGAACCAAGAGTAATAACTTTACTATTGGATTGGTTCAGTTGACTTCCCAAAGTAATGATGCCATCCTCAAGAAAGAAATTTCCTTGAGAATGTCCTATCATAATCAAGGAATGATTAGGATCATTTAGCCATGCACTTGCACCATTTCCTCCTGGTATCCATAAGTCATTGATACTCTCACTCATGCTTGGAGATTGGAACCAATATTGTCGCAAAGCTTCTTTTAAATCAAAGTTATCAGGCAGTGCATCAATAATTGTTTGGATGTCACCTACGATTGGTAGTTGACTTATAATGAAGTTGGTTAAGTCCGCTGTAAATTGATCGTCGCTGAAAATGCTCGGACTTGGATTTTGAGCAAATTGCCAAACTAAATTAATCGTGTCACCAAGTGTATCTATTAATTCAACAAGGGTAGAACCTAGTAACAGCTTCTCAAAAATTTCCCCAACAATATTGCCTAGAAAAATGGCAATGCTTTTAGGCAAATCATCGATTACAGAGTCATTATGCTGTGGAGAATACTGAGTAGACCCTTTGTAGTCTTGGAGAAGATTTAAAGAAGAATCACCATTTTCAGAAAGAAGCTTAACAGCTTTTTGAATAGCTTGTGACTGACCCTCGAATCCACCTGCATCGACAAAGATTCCATTAATAAAAACAACACGAGTCTTGTCAGAAGTTTCAAGGAGTTCTTTCCAAACAGGATCAAAATTAAAGTTAGAATTAGTAGCCATGATTTTTGTCCTCGCGTGGTAGATACAATGTGTTCTGAAAATTGACAAAGCGACTCTATCGACAAGCCCGATCGCACTTCTGCACTTCTGCACTCTCTAGCTGTCGTAGATCCGTCATTTACCCAAACTGAAGCCTCGCGAAGTGCGATCGCACTTCAACTCAGTTGTCGCAATTACCGGTTCAAATCAACTCAATAAATGCAACCGTGGAAATAGATTAAACCAACATCCGAAGAACCCCTTTCCCCTATCCGTTGGGAATTTGGTTCGGAATTCGATCGGGAAGTTACGGGCGATGCGACTTTTGAATAACTCTCAACAAGTGCGATCGAACTTCGTAATTTCCCTTCTGTATATCTATCAGGGTGAACTCAGTGGTTTTATGCAAAACTCTCAAGTTTTTTTTGATAAAGTTTTGCAAACACTGGTGAAAGTACGGAACAACGGGTGTTTTCGGGATTTCAGGGCGATCGAATCACGCGCTTCCCCACAATCCGGCGGGGAATGAATTCCCCGCCTCATAGCCAAAGTCCTCTGAAAGAGGACTGGTAAATTCTTCAGTCGTCTTCAGACGACTTTCGCTTTGAGGCAGGGGTTTCAACCCCTGCCGGACTGCGGAATTACGAGATAGCCCGATTGCGCGATCGATCTGGTTGTGAACACCAAAGATCGATCGCCCCTCAAGCGTTTTTGTTGTTCCTATTTACTTATCGGGGTGAGCTCAGTAGTTTTATGCAGAACTCTCAAGTTTTGTCGATCAAGTTTTGCAAACACTGGTGAAAGTACGGAACAACGGGTGTTTTCGGGATTTAAGGGCGATCGGTGTTACGCACGGGTGGTCAGAAACCGGGTTTTTCGCAGAATACTTCGTTACAAACCGCATAAATCGCAAAAACCCGGTTTCTTTGGTTTTGATGCGTAAGTCCTAACAAAAATTTACATTTAATTTCACAGCCAAATCCACCGCACAGCAAGACTTTCAAGCATCCGCTGCAAAAAACTTTCAGAATTTCGCATAAATTCCTCCAACTTACTCTGATAAGTAAATGTAGGAACAAAGTTGCGGCCGCACTGAACTATGAATGATGAGTACATCCCCTCCGAGGGGGAAGACCACCCATCCGAGAACCAAACCGATGCTGTTGAGGGTGAGGGAGAATCGAAATTATCCCACAGACAACTTCTATATCAAGAGCTCGATCGGCTTGTTAGCGAAATTTGCCAGCATCCGCCCGGTTTGAAGCGCAGCCGTTTGTTGCACCAGCTTCTGACTAAGATGAAAAACTCGGGCCTGATCTGGAAGGAAAATCTACCTTACTATGAAGATGCTTTGCAAGAACAGTGGGATTTTTTCTCTAGCAATTTGTGCGAATCCCGCACTGGAACTCAGTACGATCGCACTCGCGGCAATGTCATTACTTGGTTCAATTATTATTTCAAGCGGCGGCTGCAAAATTGGGCTTTGAAGGTAGATAGAGAAAATAACAGGATATCCAGTAGCAAAAAAATCTTCAAAGATGGAAAACAAATCGAAAAAATCGAAGACTTACCCGATCGCGATCGCACTCACCTTCTCGAAACAGCTCAGCTTTTTACAGAACTTCAAGCCTGGATTGATACCGATCCCGATCGGGTGTTGAGCAAACACGTTAGAGGGCGGCCCGATATAACTTGTCAAGTTGTATTAAAAGGCTTATCAGCGGGCAAAAGTTTCACTGTATTAGCAGCAGAACTTTCCTGCTCGTATTCTACCCTGTATGCCTTTCACCGAGTTCAATGTCGCCCTCACTTGCAAACATTTCGCGAAAATTACGAATCTTAATCATCAAAGGAGTTAACAATGACACAGAGTAACAGCATCGAAAACCAATCATTGGCACAGAGTAGCAGTATCGGAAACCAATCCTTGCCAATGCCAATTACCCAAAAGGCAATTCGTTCAGCACGGCAATTTGCTTCCGAACAGCGCCATCCGCACAAAAAAGAACAAGTTTATCTCAACACTTTGGCTGTGTTGGTCGTCCGCGATTACTTGACACTTTTAGGTATTGAAACTGATTTAACTAACTGCGATAGCTGGAATCCAGTTGTTCGCTTGTTGGAAAATGTGGCTGATTTATATATCAAAACTTTAGGAAAAATTGAATGCCGTCCGTTAATAAATTTGCCTAAATATGAAAAAAATAATCGCATCGATTCGCCGCAAAACCTATCGGATACTTGTCACGTTCCCCCGGAAGCAAGGGAGGAACGCATCGGTTATCTGGTAGTAGATATTGATGAGGATGAAAAGGAAGCAAGATTGCTGGGATTTTCCCCAACTGCGGGGACGGGGGAATTAGTATTGAGCGAGTTGCATTCCCTGGATGACTTCTTGATCCACCTCGAACATATATCTGAATCTCAAGTCAATCTGCGTCAGTGGTTGGAGAATGTATTTACATCTAATTGGGAGTCTGTTGAATCAATCTTCAATCTGCTGCCTTCGACTTCCCCTGTGGAAATTGAAAATCCGGTTAAAACTAATTTAGGCAATTGGTTGAAAAATATTGCCGAAAAAGGTTGGCAGAAAATTGAGCAAGGTAAAGACAATTTAGAAAACCTAATTTTTCCTGAAGAAAACCCCAATTTTGCATTGCGAGGAGGTGGAAATTTGAGAAGAGAATCTGCCTTGCAGGGGCGTCAAAGCAGCATCAATAGGTTTCCCGAAGCTGATGTGACGCGGGCTAAGTTGATTGACTTGGGAATGCGTTTCGGAAGGACGAGTGTTGCTTTGTTGGTTGCTATTGCTGAAGAGGACGATCGCACTCTCAGAGTTCACGTCCAACTCCATCCGGCGATCGGAGAACCTTACCTGCCAGTCAATATTAAACTGTCGTTAATATCCGACACCGGAGAAAATCTACACGAGGTAGAATCAACGGTTCAGAACTTGTGCATTTTGCTGAACGATTTTCACGTAGATCCAGACGAGAGCTTTAGTATTCGAGTAACTTTAGATGATTTAAGCATCACAGAAACTTTTGTGGTATGATTTTGTTATTAACTTTACCCGTATCTAATTTATGAGCTTAAGAATTATCTTGGCTTTAGGGTTCGGCAGTTTAAAAGACGGCTTTCCTCACATCGTAGCGGAGATTAAACAAAGCGGAATAACAGTTTATAAATTTGAAGGAAGTTTGCCGCCAGCACCCGAAGTTGAGAAGCTGCACGCAAGGTGGAAAATTATTTGCGGTGCGGTGATATCTACCCGAACCGCTTCTGGGATTAAAATCAAGCAAACAGGAATAACAAATATTTCTGAAGACAACCCTGGTGCTATATATCGAGGTTTGAATGAAGCCATGAGCCGATGGCTGGCTAGTGAGGATTTTTACACGGGAATTGAGCGAAATCTGAGAAAAGAGCTTCGCGAAAGCGGCGGCAGCTCTGCATCATTTGAAGTATTTATAGAAAGTAAGGATGCGGATATTTGGGAGTTGCCTTGGGATGCGTGGAAATTTCGCGAATATTACAGCAATTCTGAAATAATTCAAAGTACGTCCCAGTATAGAAAATTTCCCAAAAAGGCCACCTCAGCAGGAATTCCTCTGTCTTCCAGAGGTAGAATTTTATGCGTGTGGGGTAACAGCCAGGGAATTGATATTAAAAAAGATAAGAAAAGTATCAAAAAGTCGGTGGGCGATCGCTGTAAGAAGTTAAAATTTCTCGGACATCCAAAACCTGAAGAGTTGCGCGCGCATCTTGAGGATGAAAAAAACTGGCAAATTTTATATTACGGGGGACACAGCAACAGGAATGCTACCCACGGGTGGCTGCACATCAATCAGACGGATATCGACAATACTGTAACAGTAGACTATTTAAAAAAGGGCTTGGAAAAATCGATTTTTAAAGGCTTGGAGTTGCTAATTTTAAATTCGTGTTCCAGCCTGGGATTGGCAGCAGATTTAGTGGCTGGAGGTCTGCCTTTACCGTCAACTATCGTGATGCGCGCGCCCATACCAGATGCGATCGCTCACTATTTTGTCAAGTCTTTGTTCAGATATTTAGGCGAAGAAGATCCTTTGTTTTTAGCAGTGCGAAAAGCTAAGGATGATTTGCGCCGATGGGAGTCTGACTTTCCCGGCGCTAGCGCGATACCGGTGCTGTGTCAGCAGCCGACTTTTGAGGGATTGACTTTACCTTGGATTTTGGGTACAAGGAAGTATACTTCGCGACCGCATAGCGCGAAGCAAAATCCATCAATTATAAATAACTATGCTAATTTAAGCAGTAGTCTGTCTTTTTTGAGGCTTTTTACCTTTTTTGACCGCTGGACATCGTTTTCTTTTATCTCTATTTTTATATCTAATTTGATGCGGCGCTTCGGAATCGGTTTAGCTATTACCGCTAGCAGTTATATGTTAATGGGCCCGATACTTGCCCCAGTTGCCAATCAAATTGGCATGGAAAACCACCGTCATAATAAACCTTTAATCGCTAAAGCATACTACAGATTAGCAACTTTAATTAACCTAAATTATGCACAGCCTTATTATAATTTATCTATATTGTGCGATCAATTAAATGAGGATGAATGTGCGTCTAACGCCATGCAAAACGCAGTGTGGCGGGGACTTCCTGATGCTTACGCTCAAAGATCGCGATCGCTCCTGCTCGATAATAAACACGAAGAAGCTTTAAAAGCGATCGCTCTTTGTTTGGCAAACACTCAACACGACGGAGTAAAATCCGCTTGTTTTAAAAATCGGGGCTGGGCGCGGTTTAAACAAAAGCAATATGACGCTGCTGAAGCAGATTTAAGAATAGCAATCGGATTCAGAGGCGACAGCCCGGAAGCTCAATGTCTTTTAGCAGAGGTTCTCGAAATTAAAGGTAAGTCGCAAGCAGCCTTAGAAGCCTGGAAGCAGGCGCTTAAATATTCAGATTACCGCGTGCCGAAACAAGATGAATGTATCCAGATTGCCCAGCAACGTTTACAAGCAAAAGGAAATATCAAATGAAAACCAGGATTGCAGTTTTTATAGCATTAAGTTCGATCGCAACTACCGCACTAGCAGCCAGTAACAGAATATCCAACGGACTGATTATCCATACTAGCGGAGAAGTTGCGATCGAGCGCCAAAACGGGCTAATTGTCCGCCCTGCTAGCGGTACGCCGATTTATCCGGGAGACAAATTGCGAACAGCACAAAACGGACAAGTTATGCTGCAATGTGCAGATTTGGGAATAAAGTCGATCGCACCGGGTGAAAATCAATTGAATAGCTGTTTGTTAGCCAAACAAGAGTCGAAATCTGATTGCAGCGAGGACTTGATTAAATGTCCCGATCGCGGCGACGATAAAATTAGCTGGAATAGCGCGCCAATTCCTTATATTATCAGTCCGCGGCGCACAAAATTGCTCGACAGCAAGCCTATTTTGCGGTGGAATCCGGTTGCTGGTGCGACTAGCTATAAGTTGAGCCTCCGCGAAAATGGAGCGAAATTAAACTGGGAAATGACTGTTAGCGGTACTGAGGCTGTGTATCCGGGGGAACCGGCGCTGAAACCGGGTGTTAGATACCGATTAATTGTCGAGGCCAATACGGGCGTTTCTTCAGAAAGTGCCGTGGGAGAAGGAGATACAGAGTTTGGGTTGCTGGATGAAAAGCAAGTTGATGCTGTTAAGGATGCGGTTGGGGCGATCGACAAACAAGTAGCGGACGAAAACGCTAAAAAATTAGCAATTTCTAGCGTTTATCTTAACACAAACTTGATTGCCGAAGCAAGAGAAATTTTAGAAAATTTACAAGAAACAGGCGTGGAAACACCGCCAATTTATCGCACGTTGGGCGATCTGTATTTGGAAAAGCTACAACTGGTTCCCCAGGCTGAAGTCTACTATTCCAAGGCGATTAATACGGCGAAACCTGACGATATTGAGGAGTTGACCGCCGCTCGCTACGGATTGGGGCAAGTTCATTCAGCGATGAGAAATAATCTGGAAGCTATGAAATATTTGCGAATGGCAAAAGATGGATTTAAAACTTTGGGGGATTTGCCAATGGCGGAAAAGGTAGAGAAGCAATTGCGAGATTTGCAAAGAAGGGAACAGAGGAAATAGTCACGGGCTATGACGTTAATTCCGGCAGGATTTGTAACCTTAATTCCGGCAGGGAATTCATTCCCTGCCTCAAAGTAAAAGTCCACTCAAGTAGACTGATATCATAGTCCTGGACACACTGCAACGTAATTCTGTCATTCTGAGTGAAACGAAGAATCTCAGACCTTTGCCACACCGTTACCATGCGTCCAAGACTGTATCAAACTTTTTTCTTTCTACAGTCCTCTTCAGAGGACTTTCGCTATTAGCCAGGGAATTCATTCCCTGGCGGACTTTGGGACTGTCAGAGGGCGCTGGCGGACTTTCGCAATTATCAGAATGTACGATATATCATCTACTAAAAAAAACATGAAATCAACACACACAAAAACTCGCTTTTTCCTCACCTTCCTCTCATTCACCACCTTAGCAATTTGGGAAATAGGACTTTTCGCCCCATCCCAAACAGCCACAGCCCAAATCACCCCCGCAACCGACGGCACGAATACTCAAATTAGTCCCAGCGGCAACCAATTCAACATCCAAGGCGGCCAACAATCCGGCGACGGTGCAAATCTATTTCACAGTTTCCAAGAATTTGGTTTAACTCAAGGACAAATTGCTAATTTTATATCAAATCCCAATATCCGCAATATTTTAGGGCGAGTTGTCGGCGGCGATGCTTCGCTAATTAACGGATTAATTCAAATAACTGGCGGCAATTCCAACTTATTTTTAATGAATCCGGCGGGGATTGTTTTCGGTGCAAATTCTAGTTTGAACGTGCCTGCTGCTTTCACTGCGACTACTGCGACGGGCATCGGTTTTGGCAATAATTGGTTTAGTGCGGCTGGTACGAATAATTATGCTTTATTAGGCGGAAATCCTAATAGTTTTGCTTTTACAAATACGCAACCGGGAGGAATTGTCAATTTAGGCAATTTGGCGGTGGGACAAGGGCAAAATTTAACTTTATTGGGCGGCACGGTTTTGAGTACGGGACAACTTTCTGCACCGGGAGGAAATATTATTGTTGCGGCGGTTCCCGGCGAGAGTTTAGTCAGAATTAGTCAACCGGGAAATCTGTTGAGTTTGGAGATTCAGCCGCAATCTGTCGCGGGGAGTTTGCCTCAAAATTGGGTGTTGCCAGTTGCATCTTTGCCACAGTTGTTGGCGGGTGGCGGGGGAAGTGCCACGGGGGTGACAGTCAACGCTGGAGGGCAAATAGAATTAACGGGTTCTGGTTTGCAGGTAGAGAATGGAGATGTCGCTGCTAAAGGTGTAAATGCGGACACTGCAACGCTGTCAGCTAATCGCAATTTGACATTAGTTGAAAGTCAATTGCGTACAACGGGCGATTTTAATTTGCTGGCTAACAATACAGTGCGGGTGCGCGACAGTGTGGCAAATCCGTTTGTGGCTAATGCTGGCGGAAATCTCTACATCCAGGGAAATCAAAGTATCGATATTTTGGCGCTGAATCATCTTTCGCAAACGCCTTTTGTAAGCGGTGGGAATCTGACGTTAGTGAGTGATGGCATCATATCTACAGATGCTCACTTTAAGAGCGGAAATAACACATCGATTGTTGATTTATCCGGTCAGCCTGCGAATTTTATGAGTCTGTACGATCCTCCATTTGAACAATCTGGTGATTATACTTCTGGGGGTTACACGGGTGCATCTATTAAGGTAGATACGACTTCGGGTACTGGAAATATTACTTTTAATGGAGATATCATAATTACGAGTCCAGATGCAAATTATGGTGGTGCTACTACGGGTGATGAATTTATATTAGGCAGTTCGCGATCGGTAATTTTGCGATCGGGCGGTGACATTCAAGTAGTAGGAAAAATTGATACGTTTCCCGATCCGAATTTGTTCCCAAGAACTGGTAAAACTGGCCCTATAACTTTGCAAGCGGCAGGCAGCATTCAAACAGGAAACATTAACGCAGATAATTTTGGGGGCGATGCTGGTTCTATATCTTTGACTGCAGGAGGAAATATTTCAACAGGAGCACTTCGTGCTATAGCCACCGCTGTGAATGGCAAGGGCGGTGATATTACTGTTAATGCAGGTGGCAGCTTTACTCTTACAGAAAGTATAGCTTCTTTCGCGTCCAGTGGATCGGGTGATATTACTCTCCAAGCAAAAAACGATATCACTTTAGACTGTACCTCCCCTAGTTTTTGCATAGAGAGTTTTGCAGGAGGAGTTCCTAATACAGTACCTACTGGCAGTAGTGGTAATGTTACCATCATCAGCGAACAGGGAGCTATTATTTTTCCTCCAAGCGGAGTACATATAACTACTGGAAATAGCGCTTTATCGAGTAGTCCTGGTTCTGTAACGTTACAGGCAAATGGTAACGTTAACGTAGGTTATATAGGTGCAGATAGTCTAGATGAATCTACAGCAGATGGTGCAAGTATAAATATTACGAGCGTAAATGGCACTATTAATATTAGGGAGCTAAATGCTACGTCTGAAAGCGGTAATAGAGGTGGCAATATCCTCATGTCTGCTAAGGGGGATATTACAACAGGTAACGTGTCTAACTACGGCACATTGCGGGGCGGACAGGGGGGGATAATTAACTTTACTAGCACTAATGGCAGTATCACTACAGGCAACTTAAATTCAAGTAGCACTCTTCAGTCTGGAGCGGATATTTTTCGCCCGGAAAATGGTGGCTCAATTACTTTAAATGCTGGCAGCAATATTACGACTGGCAATCTCAATGCACTAGCGAGTTTAGATGGCGGTCCGATCGCACTTACGAGTGGCGGTACTATAGATGTCGGAGCGATCGATGTCAGGGGCGATCGCACTGCTGGAAATGTCACGCTTCAAGCTGAAAGCGGCATCAAAACATCGACTGTAGGAATTACAATTACAGGTCTTTCTGAGAAGGGCAACGGTAGCAATATTAATTTATCTACTACTAACGGTGACATTAATATAGGCGATGTATTAGTATCGGGAATACAGGGCGGAAATCTTAAATTTACTAACAGCAATGGAAATATTACTACAGGTCAGCTATTGACAAGCTATGACGGTTCATCTCCCGATCTTAAAACTAATATAGGCGGCAATGTTAATCTAAATGCTGGGGGAAATATTACTACCAGCGACATCCAGGCGATCGGCAATCAAGACGGCGGCTCAATCACGTTTAAAAGCGGCGGGGCGATCGATACTACTGGCGGAATCATAAATGCGATCGGCGGTAACAGCGGCGGCAATATTTCCCTCGAAGCTGGAACCAACATCAGTACGGCAGGAATTGGTAGCGCCCTATTATTAAGCGGATTCAATGCCAATAGCGGCAATCTTAGCATTAAAAGTGGCGGTAATATCAACACAACAGCAGGCCCAATTATTACCGCCGCAGCGAATGGTAAAGGCGGAGATATCACCATAAACGCTCAAGGAACTATTTCGACCTCGGACATTAATTCCCGCACTTTCGCTCCCAGTATTACTGTGACTGGCGGCAATATTGATGTTAAGGCAAATGACTCTATTACTGCCAGTGGCAAGATCGAAACTAACCGCAATAACATTACTTTTAACGCTCCGGTAACATTAGGTAATGACCTGTCGGTCAAAATTTTAGAGACAGGCGATATTACTTTTAAGTCTACTGTTGACGGGCCTTACAGTCTGACTGTTCAACCCGATGCCGGAAGTGTTGATTTTGGCGATGCTGTTGGCAAAGGGACTGCCCTCAACAGCGTCAGTATTCAAGATGATATTCCCAAAAATTCCGCTGCAATTAACATTATTACTACGAATAATATTACAGCTCACAAAATCACCTCACCCGCCGGAATTTCTTTGTTTAGTGAGAACGGAGAAATCACAACAAAAAATCTCGATGCGACTTCCCCTAACAATGGCGGTAATATCGCTTTGAGCGCTGGAACTAATATTACTGCGGGCGATATCAATACCTCGTCTGCTGGTAATGGTGGCAGTATCTTGCTCGACGCTACCGGAAGTATTACTGTTGGAAAAGTTGACTCTTCTGCTAAGGGGAATGCGGGCGATGTTACCGCGATTAACCGCAGCACGACCGGCAATATTGTTGTCAGTCAAATTGATGCTCAGAGTCAGGACACAGGTACGGGCGGAAATGTTTCGATTGTGACTGAAAGCTTTTTTCGATCGCTCAATTCCTTCACAGACAGAAACGGCATCAATGCTAGCATTTCTACGGCTGGAAGTCCTGGAGATGCTAACGGCGGTACAATAATTATCCGCCACGGAGGCAAGGGAATCACGCCTTTTATTGTCGGCAATTCCGAGACAAATGGAACGGCGGGTGCACTTACTAGGGGCAATAGCGATTCCATACAAACAATTTTGCCCGATCGCGAATATCCCCATACTCACACACAAGATCGCAATCTCGCGCAAAATCGCGATCGCATTCAAATTATTTCCGTACCGCCGCCAATAGTTGCACCCACACCAGCAGCTACTCCCACGCCTGCAGCTACTCCAACACCCGCACCGACACCAGCAGCTACTCCCGCGCCCGCACCGACACCCGCAGCGACTCCAACGCCTGCACCGACACCCGCAGCGACTCCCGCGCCTGCACCGACACCCGCAGCGACTCCCGCGCCCGCACCCACACCCGCAGCGACTCCCGCGCCTTCCCCAACAACGACTCCAGCGCCCGCAAGCACACCCTCACGGCAACTCCCACCGCGTTTACCCGTCGCACCATCCCCAACTCCCGAAAGCTCGATCGCACCTTCGGCAACACCCGAAAGCTCGATCGCACCTTTGCCAATTCCCCAAATATTTATCGAACCTGCCCCAATTCCCCAAACTTCGATCGCACCTTCGGCAACACCCGATCCGATACCTGGTTTTCCCCTCAACATCCGACTACCTGAATTGCCCGGTTCATTCGTACTGCCGCCCCGCGCGCGCCCCACACAGCCCTCGACCCCCACAACCCCAAACGCTGCTGCCCGCATAGCTTCGACACCTACCCTTCCCTCGGTTTCCCAAATCACCTCCTCCCTCGCCTCTCAACCTGCGATCGCCCCCCAACCTTCAAACGCGCCAAATCCCGCGCCCGCAACCCCTCTTGCCTCTGTAACCCAGCCTGTAACTCAGATTCAGCCAGCACCTGCAAGCTCGATCGTACCCGCGCCTGCAAGTGCGATCGTACCCGCGCCTGCAAGTGCGATCGTACCCGCGCCCGCTGTCAGCCCAAGCCAAACTCCCCAACGGCAGTTAGCTTTTTTAATTGGCGATTTATTGGGTGCTGAAACTTCTTTCGAGCAAAATCCTGAAACGGGAAATACCGAATTAGATTGGAAGCGTAACAACGAAACAATTATCTCCCTAGAACTTCCTTACACCCCGTCAGTTAACACCATTGCCGGAGCCGAAGCAGAGAGGCAGATTTTTACACAGACATCTACTGACAATTTAACTGTTTCAGTGGCAGAAACTCCGCCGGAAATAATTGTTCAAACTCCTAGTTTACCGATTGCTAATTCTGAACCATTTGATGTCAATCTTTCAGATATATGGAATCGAATAGCTGCAATAAATCCAGAGCAAGTTCAAGATTCACCAGTACCCACTCCAGCGCCCGCACCAATTCCCGCACCAACTCCAGCCCCCGCACCAACTCCCGCCCAGGCACCAACTCCAGCGCCCGCGCCAACTCCAGCCACCGCACCAACTCCCACTCCCCCTCCGATCGCAGAAAATCCCGCACCCGCAGATATCCCAAATCTTTTTCCCTCAGAATTTAGCCGATCGCTCGTCGAACAAACTTTAGACCAAGGCAATGCTAATGATGCTGTCGCTCTAATTGACCAACTCTTTGAACAAGACTACGAAAATTATTATGGGGAAAATTTCACGGATAAAAAAATCAACGTTCAATATCTAAGAGAAACCCTGAAAAAAATTAAGGAGGAAACCGGGAAGCAAGCTGTAATTGTTTACGCGATCGTCCGGCTCAAAGAAGTGTCGCTAGTGTTAGTAGTTCCCGACGGGCCTCCTATTCTCAAACAAGCGCCAGTTAACAGCAAAACACTGCTAAAAACTGTCAATATTTTTCAGGGCCATTTGGCGCAAACACAAAATTCCGAAGATACAGGATATTTGGAAAACGCGCAGCAACTTTACCAATGGTTGATTTCACCAATATCTAAAGAATTGGATTCGTTAAATATCGATACGCTAATTTTTTCATTCGATGCAGGTTTGCGCCAACTGCCACTATCCGCTTTGCACGACGGCAAGCAATTTTTAGTAGAAAAGTACAGCCTCGGCTCAATTCCCAGTGTCAGTTTGACTAACACCAATTATCAAAGTTTGCAAAACGCTCAAGTTTTAGCGATGGGTGCTTCCAAATTTCCCCACACTGATAAACCTGCTTTGCCGGCAGTGCCGATCGAATTATCTGCGATCGCCGGTACCAGAAGCGACAGGAAAAATCAACCGGGATTCAGCAGAAATGAAAGTTTTCTCAATGCTGCTGCCGAATTGCCGTTGTGGCGGGGACGGTCTTTTCTCAACGAAAACTTTACCCTAGAAAATCTCAGCAAACAGCGACAGCAACAGGCATTTGACATTGTTCACTTTGCTACTCACGCTAGCTTTCCGCAAAATCAAAACGGACGCAAGGAAGCTGAGATTCATTTGTGGAACCGTTCTTTGGCGCTGGATGAATTTAGGTCGGCGAAGTGGTACCATCCCCGACAAGTAGAGTTATTAGTGCTGAGTGCCTGCCAAACTGCGATCGGGGACAATACAGCAGAAATGGGATTTGCTGGACTGGCCGTCCGCAGCGGTGTAAAATCAGCTTTGGCTAGTTTGTGGAAAGTTAATGATATTGGAACTTTGGGGTTAATGACCGAGTTTTATGGAAATTTGCGATCGGAAAACATTAAAGCTGAAGCCCTCAGAAAAGCGCAACTGGCAATGATCCGCAAACAAATTGTAGTAAAAGACGGTCAATTGCGGGGAACTCAAGGCGCGATCGACATTAATCAAGCCACACAAGCAGCAAATGCAGATTTATCTCACCCGAAGTTTTGGGCCGGATTCACAATAATTGGCAGTCCTTGGTAATAGGCGATATCGGCAGGGAAACGGCACAGTGCCGTGTCGGGTGCGATATCTGTAGGGAAACAGCACGGCGTCGTGTCCGGCGCCCAGAGTATCCCTGACCCAAAGCATCCAGGATACAAGCCCCCGGATTCATCCGTCCAGAAATAAAAAACCTGTATCCGATAAAGGATCCCCCGAATTTATCCGTGGGGTCAATGCTTCAATTCTTTAATCTAAAATCTAAAATCTAAAATCTAAAATCGATTGACTACTATCTTTTTATGTCATAAATTTGCTATGAATAGCAAAACTAAACACTAGCGGGGCAAAACCTGTGGCAAAGTTTGATAAAATATTCAATTCAGAAGACCAATCCGAAGCAAGCTTGACTTTAGAAGAATCCGTAGCAGCCATAGCACTTGTCGCAGCGGAGGCAAATTCCCCTGACACGAATGCTGATATCTTAGAAAGCATACTTTGGGAATCAGAAATATTTGCTGAATACTCGGAAGATGATATGTCAGCAATGTTTCAAAGACTCGCCGGTATTGTCGCCCAAGACGGTTTAGGAGCATTATTTAATACTGCTTGGGAATCTATGCCAGATGAGTTAGTTTTGGATACTTTTGCAATAACTACAGCAATGTTTGTCGCAGATGGCGAAATATCTCAGAAGCACGAGGCTTTTCTTCAGGAATTCCAGCAAGCATTAGGTGTGGAAGACGAGGAAGCTGCGGAAATTATTGAGGATGTAATTGCTGCTTACTCGGAAGTAGAGGGCGAAGAGTCTGATTTCGATACGGCATGGTACGTATCTCCTGAAGGCAATTTTAGCGTTCCCATTCCAGTTGACGAGCAACGAGGCGGTAAAATTGATGAGCAAGAAAGCTGTGTCGCATTTTCTGACGACTTTGGCGTTTTGCTGAAAATTGATTATTTCCCTGTTGCTGGTGAAGTGGAAGAAACAATCGAGTCGGTTGGCGAGGAAGCTTATCTCAAGTCTTTTCTCGACAATTTTGTTTCTCAGGCAATTCTTGCTAATGTTGCCAATTCTAAGTTACTCCACGCAGAATATTTAGAGGATGAAGAAGCTTATTTCGTGGTTTTAGATTTGCCTGCTGGTGCAACTATCAGCGTGCAAGAAAACGATGGCCCTCTGACTCGGTTGGATGCTTACCGGGGACTTATGGCTTTTATTGCTGACGATTTTTGCTACACGGTAAGCTGTCAGCGAATTTATCAGGAGGGGAATGAATTGGGTTCCCTGGAGTCTGAAGTTGAGGGAATTATGAACAAGATTTTTGAGTTTATTGAGACAATCGAATTCGGGCCGATCGAATAAGCAGGAATTATTTAGGGGGGCTAAAAACCGGGTTTCTTTCTAACTGTTTCGCTGCTTAACTCTATATTTTCAGAGAAACCGGGTTTTTTTGCCAAAAATTCTCAGGATATTATATCGTTTCCGGCTGCACCGGAATGATCGGCGAGGACACGGCAGTGCCGTGTCCCTACAATCGATCGTGGTAGGGACACGGCACTGCCGTGTCCTCCGTTTATATCATTCCGATGAAGAGCGGAATTGATATTATATCGTTTCCGGTCGATCGACCAAAATCCAACTCGTTGGTAGTCAGGACTGGAGTTTTCATTACTTCCCCGATCGCGGTTATTTTACCGCACTGCTAGATATTATATTTATGTCCGGTCGATTACCCCTAATACGGTAGGGGCTCCCCTCACGAAAAATATCTGCCAATAATTGACAATCTCAAAAACCCGCCCTTTTAATCGCGGTAACTCGATCGGACATGATATTAGAGGTTTTTTACCATACAAGAGTGCGATCGACAACAGGGTTTTTTGACCCGCGATCGATCGCACTTCCAGATACATTCAGTCAACCGCAGTCGAGAGACAGCAGCAATTAGCCGCCATTTACGACTAATTAGTAGTCTGAGCTTCCACCAATCTTTGCTTGAGTTCTTCCAGAGCACTCGCCCAGCGCGGATCTGGCTGCACCGAGCCGGAATCAGCGCTCGACACCGTTGCTGCTGACTGATTGCGGCGAGACTTGTTGTTGTCACCCCGACGGCGATTGCTTTTGCTGGAACCGCCTCCACCTTGGGTAGGAGGAGCCGAGCGCTGCTGTTGCTGCGGCACAGGTGCTGGCACTGACGACGACGCGGAAACCAACTGCGGTGACTGCGGCGACGACTGCTGCTGATCGTCTTCGCCCTTCTCAGATTTACCCTTAGATCGGGGCAGTGCCTTCTCTATTTTCAGCGGGTTTTCTTTGAACATCAAGCCGTTGTATTTCTCAATAACTTGGTCGGCTTGTTCGTCGGTTAGCACCGTCACAAAACCGAATCCTCTGCATTTTCCAGTTTTGCGGTCTGTAATTACCTTGGTGGTAACAGATTCGCCCTCCGGTGCAAAAACTTCTTGCAATTCTTGGCGATCGAGTTCTTTCGGTAGATTGCCAACATAAAGACGAATAGACATGAAAAATTCCTCCCGACTTGGATTTTAATTAATTTGCTCGAACAGAATTATCTGAAGTCAACTGAATATTGACTTCAGGCAAACACCACATAACCCGAGAATTGGCGCATTCCTCCCACCAACCTTGACAGCTCCCCCCACCTTTTAGAACAAAAAGATGATTTACTCTGATAAGGCCGGAACTTAACCGCCGATGCAGAGAGCTTTTAAATCTCAGGTTGTTGTGTAAACTTTTAGTCATCACTCAAATGTTTAGGCTATTGGCTATTCTGTATTACTTGCTTCCGGTTTTGATTCAGAATGTTTATAGCCAGCGCCGTCTAGAAATTTATGTCCAAGGATGTCAATTGCAAGCGATCGGAATGCCAGTATTCAGTTTAATACAGTGATGGATAAAATGGCTAACATTTTTTCAGCCAGTAATCTTACCTCGTTCCTAATCTCGCTCCTAATGCTGAGAACTACTCACTTACCCGCTATCCCTTAAATCCGGCCCGGCAGAGTCCGAGCATTCTTTAAAGGTATCACAGCCTTGGTAACAGAGCTAGTTATTTAGGAAGATTTCAGTCTGAATTTAACGGAAACCACATCTGAATCACTTTTGAGAATTCATCCCGCACAGCAAAAATAGCGATCGAAAAAAAACAGCCGACAAGCGGCTGACTGTACTTGCTGTGTTGGGAGGTTGACAATTTTTACGCAATGCCTTAGCGATTTTAGCCAACTGAAGTTATCGCGCTGTTTGGTTCAATCCAATTTATGTAAACTAATGTAACAGACTGCGGGCAAAAAAGCAACTTTTCTTTACGAATGAACAAGCAACAAGAGTGTAGGGTTCTGACCGCGCACCGAGAAAATCGGGTAGGGTGTACACGGCGCAACGAGAAGATCGATCGCCCATCCCCCGTTTAACTCAAAACTCATCTGGGGCTGCGCGTTGTGCGCGATCGAGTGCGGCAATCTGATAACTATTCCTCATACCTGTAAAAAATGCAATTGCAGGCAACCTCGAAACCCTTATGCAGTAAGTCATTTCCCATTCTTCAATCTAAAATCCCAAATCTAAAATCCAAAATCGTCTCACCTTGGGCCCTGGATAATGATGTATGCGCCCCAAAAAGCAGCAGCAAAAGCCAAAACCGCCGACCAAATCGGATGTCCGCTGTCACTAACCCTCCCTCCTTGACTGCGGAGACTTTCGAGATCGATCGCCACAGTAGCACCGCGGCGCAGCCAACCAGTCGCCACAACAGATGTTCCCATCAAATCGCTGGGGCGAGTAGGTTTGGGCCACAAGCAGCCAAGGTAGCCAAACCTCGAAACATAATGCAGCCTCACCAAACCCGTCGCCGTCTGCAAAATCAAATCTTGTCCCAGCCAATTATCTATACCCGATCGACCCAAAAGTTGCCCTTCCAGTCGCACCGGTTCAGCATCCAGCGGCAAACTCTCGGGATTTGACAAAATTTCCGGCAAACTCGGCGAAGCGGTTTCTCGCGGTATAATGTCCGGGAAGAAATAATTGATCCGCATCAAAGTACCGATAGAAAACCCGATCGGCAAACAGCCCCAAATAATCGATCGATCGCCCCAAAGCCAATCCAACTGCCAGATACTCGTCCTCGAAAAAATCCCCCCAATCAGCCACAGCACCCCGACTATCCCCAAACTCATCGGAACTCCAAAAAACGGCGCGCCCTGTAAAAATAGTTTTGAGTCTTTAAATTCGAGTATTGACTTAAACAGAGACAATTTTCCTTTGCTGGGTTGTTCTGGCACTCCCGCGTTTACCAAATCTAACTCAGTCTCCAGTTTCCAGAATTGAGCGTAAAGGGCCAACAGCTTCAAACGCTCTCCCAGCAAAGGATGCGCGCTGTTAACCGTCAACCAGTTGCGCTCGCGATTGCTGACATCCCACAGCAAAATCTGTTCCAGCGGCGCGTGTAATGCAGCAGAACCAAGGGTTACAGCTTGTCCGACGCCTACGGGTAACAATAGATCGAAACTTTCCAAGAAAAAGCTAGTTTGTTTTTGCTGCTCGATATTACCAGCAATGCCGATCGCAATTTTAGCCAGTGCCCGCGTCAAACCGTTAGGATTGCCCGTAATTTCCGCAGCCGTGCGATCGCTAAAATATACTCTGCGGCGCGACACCCACAACATCGGCCACCTGAACAACTTATAAATCCCGTAACTGGTAGCAGAAATTGCAGCCGCCACAACTTTGACAGCAGAACGCAAAAACTCGATCGTCATTAAATCGCACAACCGTTCACCCCAGTGCGCCACCTGCCAATAAATCAAGTAAGGAATCTGAATCACCAGCAGCGCCAGCGACATCGGCGCAAAATCCCAGTGAGAAATATGGCCCAACTCCCGCGCGAAAATAGTGGCAATTTCATCATCCGTCAACTGTTCCAACAGCCCGCGACTCACCGCAATCCGAGCAAAACGGGGCAAACAGCCGTAACTGAAAGCTACAGGAACATTTAGCGGCAAGAGTTGCAGCACCGGCACCGGCATATTTTGCTTGGTACAATAACTTCGCAGCACCCGACTAGCTTCCTTGCTGTGCTTCGATAAAACCGACCCGCGCAGGGTTTCGATGCCGCAAAACAGTTTCAGCAGCGCGTCTATCAGCCAGGGAGACGAGGCCAAAAGCAATCCAAAAACCATCTGAACAAAAGGAGTTGGATCGCGGTAAAAAAGCTGAATCGGCCGGAAAAAAGGCAGCCTACTGAATATGTAAAGCTGAACCAACAGAGAATTAGTGTTTGTCAGCAGGAATTGCAGGACAAACCGGGCTAGGAAAAATAGGGCGATCGCACTTGCAACGGCTTCTACCCGAAAGCCCAGCAACTTCAGCGGTTTCAGCGGGCGCGGGCTTTTCGCGGCGCGCCCTGCTTCGCGCCAAGTGAGTTGGTAAGTATCTGGGCTGGCGAATCCGGGGATATCTGTTGGGGAAGCGGAACTATTTTCGCCGCTAATTTCTGCGGCATCTGGCACGGTTTCTGTAGGGGCGGTGCCCCCGTGCCCGCCCTCTGATGTCGAGCGAATCGGCGGTGTGGGGGGTGGAGGTGGCGGGTAAATCGGTTGCGATTTGGCGTTTCCAGGCTCTACAGCCTGCTCTAAAGGTAAAAATCCTGTTTTTTTATCGGTGGTCGGTCGGTCGCCCCCAATCGTTTTTTTCGGCGATTTTATTCCGGCATCAAAGGCGACAAAGCCTGTTTCGGGGGGAGTTTCTGCGGATTTTGGTTTATTTTCCGGTGGTTTTGGGGGGCGAGGGGGGGTTAATTCTCTTAAAGCGCGATCGGCCCAAGTTTTGACTTGAGAATTGGGACTTTTGGCGAGGGAAGAGCACAGGGCGATCGCCTCTTTCACATTACCGGTTGCTTTGTATGCAGCCACCAACCCCATCTGCGCGCGGATTCCCGACGGCCCATTGGCAGCGGTTTGGGTAACGGATTCTAAAAGGGCGATCGCGGTGGGGTAATCCTGCTGTTTCAAAGCTGCCAGCCCAGCCTCTAGAGACTTTTTTGCAGATGAATCCGCCGGATTTGGATTAGTGGGAGGTGCCATGACTGTGCTTTCGCTAGCGTCCTTTATTAAGATAGCTTGGCTGGTCGATCGATAGCTGTTCTAACACAGCTCTATTTCTCTGTCACCATTTGTTGCAGTTTCTTCGGCGGTTGAAACCGTTTAACAGTCAAACTTTCGGCCACTCCCAGCGGACGATCGCAACGATCGGGCAGGAGTTGAAATCCCTCCCTCAAAGCTAAAGTCTTCGCTATGAGGACTGAAGATTTATGCTAAATCCGGGTTAAAGATTTCCTCGATCTCTTAGTCTCTTAGAGAGAAACGAGAGTTTGTGTAGACGCGATTTCACTTGCTGAACCCATCTAATTTTTGCTTATAATTAAATTAACACCTCACCCCTACATTTATGCCAATTGACGACGAAGATTTTGAAAGCGAATCTATTAGCGGCGATCGCAAACTGGAACTTTTTACCGATAGATACGAATTTACCCGCCGATTTGCCTTTTATTTAAACGAAGACCCCGCGCGCCAACAAATTTTGTATTTTTACGGAGATGGAGGCAACGGCAAGTCTTTGCTGCTACAACACTTGCAGTTTCACTGCTGCAAAAGATTTTCGCCGCAGGTGTGGAAACAATTGCACGACATCCCAGAATCACAAGCCGCCCAAGTTGCTGATTTTGTCCGCTATGCTGAACCTAAGACCTACACTCCCATACCCGCAGTCAGACACGATTTCGGATTGATACCGATTAAAGAAGATAAACCGCAAGATAGATTTTACGGCTTGCTGATGCTGCGGCGCAATATTGCAGCAGCCACTAAGAAATATAAATTTAAATTTCCCAATTATGACTTTGCTTGCTTTTGGTATTTGCTGAACAAAGGCGAATCACAGGCAACTCTCAACCAACTTTTCCCCGATGATGTGGCGGAATTGGTGGTACCTATAATTGAAACTTTTGCAGATTTTCCGGTGGTGGCGCAAGCTGTAGCGGTGCTCAAAGGGATAGATAAATTGGGCGGGATTAAGCGGGCGATGAAATTAATTCAAAATCGCTTGGGCGTCAGCGATGAAAAGGCGGAGGAAATTCGCCGTCTAGATATTGATACTGAGTTAACCGACTATTTTCCGAAATTGTTTGCTGGGGATTTGAATGCGACAATGGCTGGCAAAAATAAACCCGATCGCCTCGTGATGCTGTTCGATACTCACGAGAAAATGTGGGATGAAAAACGCAATTCTCAAGGCGCAACTTTTTGGTATCAAGATGAGTGGTTTCGGCGGTTGTTGAGGGCATTGGATTACAAATTGGGGATTGTAGTTGTTGTGGCGGGGCGAGAGTGTCCGGTGACGCAATTGCGGTGGCCGAATGCGTCAAGGTTTCCGATTCCCGCAGATTATATAGATGCACAATTGGTGTGGCATTTGTCGCCGGATGATGCGAGGGATTACTTGCACAAAGTGAAGATTGACAAGGCAGATTTGGCAGATGCTGTAATTAAATATGCCAGCGTCAATCCCGCTGATAATTTGGAGAATTTGCAGGTACATCCGTTTTATTTGGGTTTGTGCGCGGATGCGGTGCTGGCAGAAAGAAGGCGGGGAATTGAGTTGCTGTCGTCGGATTTTGCGCGGATTCCGAAGTTGGAAAACAAGACTGCGGAATTAACAGATCGGTTGCTGAGTTATGTCGATCGCGAAGTGCGATCGGCCGTGCATTCGCTGAGTGCTGGCCGCGCTTTTGATGAGGATTTGTACGTAAAATTGGGATCTGGTTGCCACTTCCAGGCAAGCAGTGCAAATTTTGAGATGTTGACGGGTTTTTCCTTTGTGTGGAAATCGCAGAAGCGGGGGGATAACTGGTATCGGATTCACGATTTATTGCGGCGTTTGGATGCCGATCGGCATCATCCGAAAACTCGCAGGGCTCATGAGGTTTTAGAGGGGCATTATCGAGAAGTGGGGAATGCGGCGGAGGCAATTTTTCATGCTAATCGCTTGGATTGGCAGCGGGGTGTAGAAGAATGGAAAGAGGTGTTTGATGAAGCTTTGAGAAAGAGTCGCTATAAGGAATGCGAGGCGCTGCTGGAAGTTAGAGATGAGTTGTGGATTAAAAGTGATTATTGGCTTGGTAGAGTTTCGCGATCGGAGGGAAATTACTATGCTTGGTTGGCTCGATATGTAGAGGCAAGACAGGAATATTTAGAGGCAGTTGCAGCCTATAATTCTGCTTTACTTATTGCACCGGATGATATCCATGCTCTCAACAACAAAGGGAATGCGCTACAAAGTCTGGGTGATTTGCAAGCAAAGTTAAGTGAATTTGAGGCGGCAAAACAGTCTTACTTTGATGCGATTGTTGCCTTGAATTCTGCTTTACTTATTGTACCAGATGATATCGACGTTTTCAAGAACAAAGGGATCGCGCTGAAATGTCTGGGTAATTTACAGGCAAAGCTAAGTGAATTTGAGGCTGCAAAACTTTCTTACTCAGAGGCAATCGCAGCCTATAATTCTGCTTTACTTATTGCACCAGATTATATCAATGCTCTCAACAACAAAGGTAATGCGCTGCGAGGTCTGGGTGATTGGCAAGCACGGCTAAGTGAATTTGAGGCTGCAAAACAGTCTTACTTTGATGCGATTGCTGCCTTGAATTCTGCTTTACTTATTGCACCGGATGCTATCTGTGTTCTCAACAACAAAGGGAATGCGCTGCGAGGTCTGGGTGAATTGCAAGCACAGCTAAGTGAATTTGAGACGGCAAAACATTCTTACTTTGAGGCGATCGCAGCCTGTAATTCTTCTTTACTTATTGCACCGGATGATATCTGTGCTCCCAACAACAAAGGGAAGGCGCTGTTAAGTCTGGGTGATTTGCAAGCAAAGCTAAGTGAATTTGATGGGGCAAAACAGTCTTACTTTGAGGCAATCGCTGCCTTGAATTCTGTTTTACTTATTGCACCGGATGATATCGGTGTTCTCAACAACAAAGGGATTGCGCTGCGATGTCTGGGTGATTTGCAAGCACAGCTAAATGAATTTGAAGCTGCAAAACAGTCTTACTTTGAGGCGAGGGCTGCCTATAATTCTGTGTTACTTATTGCACCGGATGATATCGCTGCTCTCACCAACAAAGGGAATGCGCTGCGATGTCTGGGTGATTTGCAAGAAAAATTATCTGAGAGACAGGAAGCACTCAAAAATTGGCAAGAGGCACTGGAAATGTTCGATCGCTCTTTAGCCATTGCCCCTAATCGCAATTGGGTTCGCAATTGGCGCGATTCGCTCGCTGCAAGAATCTCTCGATAATTTGGGTGACGATACTGTCAGCAGTTAGCTCGATCGAAATGAGTAAAGACCCGGCATTAAGGAGGAGGACGTGTCCAGTTAACTTACACCGAAAGTTCACAGGATTTACGCACTCCGACAAAGAAACCGGGTTTTTGGCCGAATCTGCGAATCACAACCAAGTATTCAAGGGAAAAACCCGGTTTCTGGCCATTCGCCCGTCAGCCTTCAAAGAAACCGGGTTTTTGGCCGAATCTACGCATCACAACCAAGAATTATCGAAAAAACCCGGTTTCTGGCCACCCGTGCGTCAGCCTTCAAAGAAACCGGGTTTTTGGCCGAATCTGCGAATCACAACCAAGTATTCTGGAAAAAACCCGGTTTCTGGCCACCCGTGCGTCAGCCCTAAGACTTGATACCTGACGGCGCATATTTCTTGTTCTTTTCCGATTCCAGGTATTGCTTGTAAGCCACTTCATCGCCACCAAAAGAATCGATCGATACCTGTCGTTGCGGCATCGGTTTCAGAGGAGCATCGATCGGGCTATACCGACAGTAACACATCACAATTACGTCATAGTCGCTCATCGGAGTTGGAATATCAGGCGTATATGTTTGCACCCGCACAACTTCCCAATCACTCACCCGATAATGAGTATTGTGTGCGTGTTCATTTGGATCGTGTTCTGACTCCACCCGCACAAATTCTACAGGGCGATATCCCGGTTCAGGAATCGGTTCCTCAGAAGAATCCCAGTTTTCTGCAATGATAAAAGTTAGAGCTTGGCTGTGTTGTAGTTTTCTCTGTCTCCAGCCTTCATCCTCACCTGACTCAGCCTGAAAAATAATGTACTTGTGCATCACTCTTCCTCCTTTTCTTCGAGATAGTTGGGAAATTATGTTTTCCCTTTGAAAACGCAATCAACTTCAAAAATATACTTATTTTCGATTTCCTCAATGTCGATCAGTTTCCAGCCATACTTCTTTTGCATATCCCGGCATTTCTGCGGGTTGGTGGCGCTGTTTCGGGAGATATCCTTCTCTGAATCGTAGCGCAGCCACCTATTTGGATCGTTATTTGTCATTATTGATATAGCTCCTGTGTTGGCTCTACAACATTGGAGAAGTCGTCTTGACTCGGTGTTTGCGGCACTGCGTCAAGGCGCATCTTTAGAGTTGATGTATTTTATGATAAGACAAACCAGGCTTTCATACCCTCTTTATTCCAAGCCTTTAACTGTTGGTTAATGCGTAAGCCCTAAAAAGGACACCCCACCGTGCCCTTTCCCTACAAACCAATTATCCCCGTCACTCCTCGCTAACAGCCAAACCAGAAACCACAGGGGCGATCGCATTTAACTTCAACACAGGATGCTCCCCTTCCACCTGTCGGCAATTCCACTCATTTCTAAACAGCAAAACCGGCCTTCCCCAAATATCTTTCACCGTCACCGTATTAAACAGCCGCCCAACTTTTTCCAGCGCATCCCAACCGCCGTCAACCCAACGAGCTACACTGTAAGGCAACATATCGATCGTCGTTTCGACATTATATTCCGACTGCATTCTGAACTGCACCACCTCAAATTGCAACTGTCCGACAGCCGCCAAAATTGGCTCGCGTTTCGCCTCGTCAACCGAGTACATAATTTGCACTGCGCCTTCTTCCTGCAACTCAGAAACGCCCTTCCGGAACTGCTTAAACTTAGAAGGATTGGGATTTCTCAAAAAAGCAAAAAGTTCGGGAGAAAAACAGGGAATCCCTTCATATTCCAGTTTTTGACCGGTGTAAATAGTATCGCCGATCGCAAATACCCCCGGATTGTTCAAACCGATCACGTCGCCCGGATACGCAACATCGATCGACTCCCGATCCTGAGCAAATAACTTTTGAGGCCTTGACAAACGCACCGTTTTACCAGTGCGAGCGTGAGTCACGTTCATGTCCTTTTCAAATTTGCCCGTACAAACCCGAATAAAGGCAACCCGATCGCGGTGTCTCGGGTCCATATTCGCTTGCAATTTAAACACAAACCCGGTAAAATCTTCATAAGTTGGCGGCAAATCTCCGGCGCTGCTCTTGCGGGCGATCGGCTTCATAGCGTAATCTAAAAACGCATCTAAAAACAGTTCGACCCCAAAATTGCTCATGGCGCTGCCAAAGAAAACAGGCGTCATTTTTCCAGCCCGAACCAAGTCTAAATCGAGTTCAGTTCCCAACTCATCCAGCAGTTCTAACTCTTCTTTGAGCTGATAGTAAAGGTCTTGTTCCAACAACTCTTCAATGCGCGGATCGCCCAATTCGATGACGGTATCAACAGCAGCGCGAGAACCGTGTTTAGTGCGCTCGAATAAGTGAATTTTGCGCCCTCTGCGATCGAAAACACCTTTAAAACGATCGCCCGTACCTATCGGCCAATTTACCGGATAAGTCTGCAACCCCAATTCTTTCTCAATTTCGTCCAACAAATCCAAAGGTTCTCTGCTAGGGCGATCGAGCTTATTAAAGAAAGTAAAAATAGGCAAACTTCGCAGCTTACAAACTTCAAATAACTTCCGAGTTTGCGGTTCCAAACCCTTAGCAGCATCCTCCAGCATCACCGCATTGTCAGCCGCCGCCAGAGTGCGATAAGTATCTTCGCTAAAATCTTGGTGTCCGGGAGTATCTAGCAGATTAATGTGATAATTTTGATACTCAAACTGCAAAACAGTAGAAGTAATAGAAATTCCCCGCTGCTGTTCCATCGCCATCCAGTCAGATGTAGCGTGTCGCTGAGCCCGCCGCGCTTTCACAGAACCTGCTTCGTGAATTGCACCTCCGTAAAGCAGCAGCTTTTCTGTCAAAGTAGTTTTACCCGCGTCGGGGTGCGAGATAATAGCAAAGTTGCGCCGGCGCTCAACAGCAGTTAGCAGTTCAGTTTCGAGTTCAGTGGTCATTACAAATTAGGTAGGGGAATCATCACCCGATCGCCATTATAGCCTGTGCTAGAGTGGCTATTAAAGGTAAAATTATCACTAAAGTCAAGGAAGAAAAGTAATATGTACGACTCCGACAAACGGAAGCTGCTATCACTGGTGTGCCACGGGGCGATTTTTTTCAGTACGTTACTGTTCTCGATCGGAGCGCCGATCGCTGTATTGTTAGTATCAGATGACCCAGTGGTCAAAGAAAACGCCACAGAAGCGATCAATTTTCACCTTAATGTATGGCTGTACAGCACCGTGATTGTGGTGTTAACTGTCGTCACTTTTGGTCTGGCCGGCTTTATCCTAGTGCCAATAGGTTATCTGCTGCACTGGGGACTGACAATAATGGCTATCCTCCACGTTTTGCAAGAGCCTAACACACCTTACCGCTACCCTTTTATTTTCCGAATAGTTTAGACAATAAATCGCCCTTCAGCATCGATTACAAAAACCCGATTTCGTAATGAAACCGGGTTTTTAATTGTTTTATAACTCACCAAAAAGTGATTGTAATGTGCGCTGCGCTCACCCTCTCCATAGAAATTTTGCGTATTCTTAAGGTACGCATTGGGCATCCTAGAGAAGATAAATTTTGCAGAATTACAGCTCGCCTGAAACACAATAACCAATTCCCAAATTTCATCGCATTTCAGCAACTCTCGCAGTCTCTGTAGGCGGCATAATTGCCTCCTTAGCATTCAACTTTTGATTCAACTCGCGAATCCGGCGCGACAGCAAGCGAATAATATTAACAGCAATTCCCGGCGTCTCATCAATAGCATCGTAGAGCTGCATTTGAGTCAGCATCAAACACTCCGATTGTTCCAGAGTAGAAATAGAAGCCGATCGAGGTTCCGCATCAAACAGCGACATTTCCCCGAAACAAGCTCCCCCTTTCAACTGTGCCAAATCCCGATCGCCTATATGAACCCGCACCGTTCCCGATACCAAAATATAGAGCGATCGACCTTCTTGTCCTTCCGTAAAAATCCTGTGTTTGGCAGGAAACGAAAGTTCATCCATTACCGATGCTAGACGCACGAGAAAATCATCCCGCAGTTCCTTAAAAATCGGAACCTCCCTGACCAACAATAGGCGTTCGACGCTGGTTAACATAATGCGATGCAGTGATTAATTTAAACTTAAACAAAGGAAGAGGAATTGGGCATTGGGAATTGGGCATTGGGAATTGGCCGGCGCAGGGCATTGCGGATAGTTTATTTTTGTTCCTTCTTCCTTTTCCCTATTCCTTCTTCCTTCTTCCTTCTTCCTTCTTTACCTTTTTCCCCCAGCACCCAACTCTGCCATCATCTCTTCAACTTGAGCTGATACCAAATTATCGGGGTCATTTTGCAGCCTGGGCAACAATTCGACCAACGCCCGCGGCGAAGCTATTTTCAAATAGGCTAACACTGCTTCGCGGACAAAACCTGTCGGGTGCTGCAGACAAACGAGAGTTTGTTGAGCCGTAAGGCTCCAGCGCGCTTCCCTCGCCAAGTGAAAGCAGCAGGCCAAGGCCCAATCCGAAAGGAAGTGGCGCAATTCTAGCAAGCGGCGCAAACGATCGCTAGGGGCTAGAGGCTTGTAAACCATCAATTCGGAGAGATTGCTCAATTTTTCTCTTTCCGAGTGCTGATCCAACAAATTGATCAGCGATCGCTTCCTAGCTATATCCACAGTATTATCGAGAATTTCCAATCCCCTAGCAACCAAAGAAGGTTGGCTCGAAGCGATGTTGAAAGCAGCGGCTTGTACGGTTTCGAGCGGATAAAGAAACTTCATCAGCAAAAAACACCGCTCCCTAGCATCAGCTTCCAATCCCGACAGAGCCCGCTGCAACAATTGAGCCGTATCGTTGGCAGGTTCCCGGGTGCTGTTGGCATCTGGCTCTGAGAAATTGCTGTAGATTGTTAATCCAGACAAATCTACCAGACCTGCATAAATTTGACCGATAAACATTAACTCCTGTTCGATAAGAGTTTCCAAGCCGCTGCGGCCGATCCGGTCTAGAACCCCTTCTATCCCCGCTTCCGAAGGCATTTTCAACAGGATGCGGAGGATATTGCGCCTCGTCGTGCCCCAAGCCGTCATTAAATTGCTCACCAAAATGTCTATCGCCTCCGGACTCCCAATTTGACCCAGAGCCGTCCAAGCTTGCAACCTGATTAAATCCGACTTGTGGATGTCCTCAGCCAAATGCACGAGCAAAGGAATGGCATCGTTGTGAAGCTTGACTATAGCCTGCAAAGCCGCTTCTCTAGTCGATTTGTAACCGAGTCCGCGCAGCAGCGAAGGATAATATTCTTCCGAATGAGTAGACGAAATCACGTCTAACAGAGCGCGGCGCACTCGCAGAGATTCATCTTGCAACAGATTGGGGATGTGCAGCCGCAGTCCTTGCAAATAATCAGCTTCTCCCAGAGCCCGCGTCCCCATAACACGTTCCCGCTCTTGCTTGTGCGTCAGCATTTGCCGCAGCGTATTAGTAGCCTCTGCCTTTTGCTGGCGATCCCCCCTTCTCATAATTAAAGCAGCCGCCGTACCCCGCACTACCGGATCGACGGTCGGCTGCAAGTAAGGCCGCAAGCTGTCGATATTCGGTTCAGCTTCCGTCAGCCAGATGTAGCGCAAAGCCAAGGCCAGCACCTCGGGGGGCAAGGATTGCCGCGAAAGCGCGCGGACTGCATCTAAATATGCGGGGCTCGGGTGTTGCAGCATAGTTTCCAAGCTCTGGCGCTGCAAAACAGCCGGCAGCGAATCGAGGAGAGGGGCCAGAACTTCTCCCACATTTTTGGGGTCAATTTGCGTCAGGAGTTCAATGCAAGAGCGCTTTTCATCTTCGCCCCCCGGCTGTTCTAGAGTTTCCACCACTGCGCGCTTCAGAGCTTTGAGGTCAACGTCAGTGACGCCCAAGCGCCCCCGTTCAGCACTTTTGACCAACAAACCCACGTATTGAGACCGGATCAGCCAGACCACAAACACCCACAACAGCGCCAATATTACGATCGCGCCAATAAATATCAAGCTTTGCTGGTCGTGAAATACACTTTCGTCTTGCTGGGGGAGTATCTTGCCTGTCACCCACAGCATAATCAAGATGCCTACTCCTGTAGCTCCGCAGGACAATGGTTCGCCCACACCGTTGACCAAAGTTTGAATTCCCGATCGAATATTGTCTGGAATCGGTTGAAATAAAACCGGGCTCACGGTTTCCAACAGCGTGTAGTGCAGCAGTTCGTCTAAAAACCTCAGCAGTATCAGCCCGATGAACACAGATACTAGCTGGCCGAGGGATGCTCCTATGGTCAGCACCCCGAGTATAGCGATGCCCGCCGGCAAAATCATCGCCGTCACGAATACACCGATTCTTTCCACCAACCTGCTCGAAGCGAACCACTGAGTCGCCACTTGAAACAGGCCTTGTATGCCTTCGTAAATGCCCAGGAAGCTAGCGATCCAGCTAGCTCCGTCCCCCGGGTTTTGGTATTCTAGCTGGCTGTAGAATTGGAAATCTACCAGCACGTAGACGACTTCTGCGAGGATGAAGAAACTGACTAGAGGTACGGCGTATTTTTGGAGCGGGCCTGTAACTTTGCGGGCGGTAAATTCTTCTTGGTCGTCTTCGTCGTCATCCGTCCAGTGAGCCGTTTCCGGGAATGCTTGGCGGTATTTTTCCGTGAGGTAGTAAAGTAAAACCGAGCCTGTCGCCACCATTAACCCCGATATCAGGGTAACGTTTTTGAGTCCGACTAAGTACAGCAAAACAGGCAGAGAAAACCCGCTGACTACTCCAGCCACTAGATAGCCGCTGCTGACTAGCGGATAGGTGCGCTTGATTTCTCTAATGTTAAACAGTTGGTTGGAAGTGATGGAAGTGTTCAGGTCGTTGAGGACGTAGCAAGCTTCCACCCACAGCCACATCAAAAAAATAGTAATAAAAGCGATGCTGATGCCAGCTATCTTAGTATTTTCGTAGCCGATGCCGAATCGAAACAAAAATAGCGGTACCGACATCATTCCCAGAACAACTACGACGGTGCGCCTCAGCGGCAGGATTTTTTGCAGCCACGAGTAGACAAATCCCAAGCCAGAACCGATAAAGGCGCTGGCTATGTAGATAAAGGGCATTTTGTCTGCACCGTACTCGTCTAAAAACAGACCTACTGTGCTGAGTTCCAGCCAGATCAGCCCGACGGAGGTTAGAGTGTAGACGAGGAACATCAGTACGGTTCGCTCTACTTCTTCCGATCGCAAGTTCAGCGATCGTAGCACTCTTTGTCCTGCTCCCGCCCAAGCGCTGATTTGAAAATTTTCCATGCTTAAGAGTGCGTTAATATCCCCATTTGTGGTAGCCTTTCACCGATATCCGGCAGGGGAGCGATCGCCAGTCGGTCGATTTGAGATTTGAGATTTGAGATTTGAGATTTACTCCACAGACGAATCTGGGAGCAGGAACTAGGGTCTAAAATTTTTTGCCCTCCACGACAAAAGTCGGAAACTTCTATCCGTTTTTGGGCGGGGTCATTAGTCCACCGTCACCAGTCTATTACTATTGACTGATGACTCATGACTAATGACTATCTTTTTATACTTTCTTGGGCGACAGCAGCATCATCATACTGCGTCCTTCTTTTTTCGGGGCTTGCTGCACTTCTGCGATTTCCTGCAAATCTGTGGCCATGCGCTTGAGCAAGTCCTCTGCTAGGTTGCTGTGTTGGATTTCCCGACCTCTGAACATGATCGTGGCTTTTACTTTGTCCCCAGATTTGATAAAGCGGTCTGCTAGTTTGAGGCGCACTTGGTAGTCGTGTTCTTCAATTTTGTAGCGCATCTTCACTTCCTTCACGTCGGCAGTGTGCTGCTTCCGTTTTGCTTCTCGCGCTTTCTTTTCCTGCTCGAATTTGTACTTCCCGTAGTCCATTACCCGGCATACGGGCGGGTCAGCTTTGTCGCTGACAAGTACCAGGTCGAGTTCTTTTTCTTCTGCCAGGCGCAGCGCTTCTGCAGGCGTCAATATGCCTAGTTGCGCGCCGTCGGTATCGATTACCCGGATTTTGGGGTATCGAATGTTTTCGTTGATCTGAGGTAGATTGCGATTTTGTCTTCTTTCAATCACAGGCATGAATGGTTTTACAAGCAGTAGTTTAATAGCGAAGCTTCTTGATAGTTACAGCTTTGAAGGGCCAATATTTCAGTTGGACGATCGAACTGTTTTGTAAGATGTTACCCTTACCGGACGTAATACCGCGCCCTCTCTCCCCTCAGCTTCATCTTTGGGGAATATTTGGACGATCGTAAATGAAGTCTTACAATACTTGCTATTCTACTCAGTCTGGCTGAGTTTCTGCCTAGTTTTATTTTAACTTCACACACGATCGCCCGCCCCGTTGTCAAATTGATGACAAAACCGTCAAAAATTCACGGTAAAAGGTTAACGATGAGGTAGAAAGGCTTTTCCTACCCCATCAAGCCCGGTCTGGCAAGTCCCCCAAGTCCCCTGATTTTCCTTGTAGAATATGTATAAGCAAGTGTAAATTTATGTTGCGAGCTGAGGCACAATTGACAAATTCTCTGCTGTGGCACCAACGGGTGGGAACTCAACGAGACTGGGTGTGGCGGGGTTGGCAAACTCGCTACAGTTATTTGCGGCCTGATAGGGCTGCCCATCAGGTGGCGATTAAATTTCAAGATTCTGCGGTCGAGGCAATTGCCCCGGCCTCATCGGGAACGCCGATTATTTTACTGCACGGGTTTGGAGCTTCGATCGGCCACTGGCGGCAAAATCTCGCTTTCCTTGCCGAAAACCACACGGTTTACGCCTTGGATTTGTTGGGGTTTGGCGCTTCCCAAAAAGCTCCGGTCAACTACTCGGTGTCTTTGTGGGTCGATCAAGTTTATGATTTTTGGCAGACTTTTATCAGAGAGCCGGTAGTCTTGGCAGGAAACTCGATCGGCTCGCTGATTTGTCTGGCCGCAGCGGCGGCTCACCCGGACATGGTGGCCGGCACGGTGATGATTAGCCTCCCAGACCCCTCTGTGCGAGCCGAGGCGGTGCCCGGATGGCTGCTCCCGGCGATCGAAGCTGTAGAAAGTTTGTTTGTTTCCCCGCTCTTGCTCAGGCCTTTGTTTTATTTTGCCCGCAAGCCTTCCTTTGTCCGCCGCTGGGTTGGCTTTGCCTACTCCAACCCCGAAGCTGTTACCGACGAATTAGTGGAAATTCTAGCAGGGCCTGCAGGCGATCGGGGAGCGGCCCGCGCCTTCTGCGCTTTATTTAAAGCTGTAGGCAGTTCACAGTTTTGCCCCAGTGTCAAGACTGTAATGCGAAATTTAACAATCCCGATGCTGTTAATTTGGGGCAAACAAGACCGGATGGTTCCCCCTCGGTTCGCCCGACCCCACCAATTTGTCGAATGCAATCCCAATTATGTAGAGCTAGTTGAATTAGATAATGCGGGCCACTGTCCCCAGGATGAATGCCCCGAACAAGTAAATCAAGCAATTTTGAACTGGATGAAGCGGAATTTTGTACCTGCGGGCAAGAGCAAATTGCAGCGCTGTTGATTAGACACAGGGCGGTGCGTTGCTAAGGGAAAAAAATAACTTGCGGGTATCGATCCGGCTCAAAAATAAAGTTGCTATAACTCGATCGCACCCAGCGTTAGGGTATAGCAGATGTTGAAGGCTGTAGCGGCTAAGCTGACCGGGTAAAAAGAAGTCCGGGGGAAGGCGCAATCGACCGCTTGTGTTTCAGGAATTAAGAATGTCCTAACCGTCAGGGCGGTTGCTATATGACAAAAATTCCCTCTCTTGAGAGTCAGTCGATTTGAGGTTCGAGATTGACTCCAAAACCGCTATCTGGAGGCTTGAACTAACCTAAACAACTTTTTTGCTGTGGGCGACTCCTAGTGGAAAGTAAGTCTCCGTCTTTCTGTGATGTCATCTATCTACTGTTATTGATGGTTGCTGTTTTGAGAAAGTCAGAGATTGACACAATCACCAAGATAGTGTATCTTCTCTAACTGGTAGTACACATCCCTGTTATGCAGTTAGTCGAAAGGCAAGTCATCAAACCAAATCACAGGTTTTACCCAGAAGCCGATCGATTGTCTTGGCGATCGAAAAAACTCTCCAACTGCCATAACTAGATCTACCGACGGTCAAAACTTTTTCTCAGGTCAACCAACCAATGCTCTGGCTGTCGATCGTGCACTCAAAAAGAGTGTAAATGACAAAGCATTACCCGCCCAAGTAACACACAAAACTCTCCGGTTACTGCTGAAAACATGGACTAGCTATCATAGTGTCAAATTGGCGGGCGCGATCGCGATGGCCCAACTAAGTTTTAAGCAGCACCGAAAATGCCTGACTAAAAAATCCCGGAAAAAAGAGAGCAGGGGCGCTATGTAGTTGTATTTAACTGTCAAGCTGTCAGCAAAAAGGGTTTTCCCAAATAAAATGCCATTCGATCTGGGACTAAAATTTGGCGGCATTGAAAAGTTACCTCAATCTTGGAAATCCGGATAGTTCCCGAGGTAAGTTGTTGATTTATCGAGGTAGTTTAGGAAAAGTTAGAACAAAACGCAAATGTAAAGCGGATTATTATAACCGTTGCCGCAACAAGCTTAGCGAATATTAAAGAGCGATGAAACCCCTCTCTTGAAAAACGGTAAAATTCTAGATTCTAACTTGTACCTTCTAGCTTCAAGAAACACCTTGTTTCTTGCTCCTAAAAATAAATACCTTACCTTGTGCCAACAATCTTTCAGTCAGCTTACAACCGATCGCCGCCAACTATACGGAAAAGTTCAAAAATGCCACAATCAGGCATTTCGGAGCCTGTTAACGCATAAAAAAGTCAATTTAGCCAACAACTGACGGCTCCCAGCCCCCGGTCTGCTGGCGGCTAACTGCTGAAAGCCGATCGGGCAAGCAGTGCCTTTCCAGCTTTTGGCAGTAACGCAAACGAGGAAAAAACTGTCGTGAAATTCCACTGGCTACTACCGAGTTTCTTAAGTGTATTTTTGCTCGCCGGAGCCGCCGAAGCAGCTAGACTGCAATCTTGGCGGTTTGATGCTTCAGAGAACCGGCTTTACATTACAACAGAGGGGGGAGTACAACCCAAGGCTCAACTGATTTTCAACCCGACGCGGTTGGTAATCGACTTGCCGGGGACGAGTCTGGGTCGTCCGTCGGTCAGCAAACCGCTCTCAGGGGCGATCGAATCGGTACGGGTAGGGCAGTTTGACGACGATACCACCAGAATTGTGGTCGAGATCAGAGACGGGTTTACTCTAGACCCTGAACAAGTAAAATTCCGGGGGATTTCTGCGAGCGAGTGGACGGTGGATTTGCCAACGCCGGTGCGGGGAGGAACGGAAAATTCGATTTCAGAGCCCGGGGGAGAAAGGTTATCGGTTGAACCTTCAGCACGCCAAGCTCAGTCGGCAGAGGCGACTGTAGTTCAGAACGTTCAGGTGACGGCGGACGGTTTTTTAGTCGGGACGGCGGGCGGCAGGCCCCAAATTAATTTTCAACAAAGTCGGGCCGGGGACATTGCCACCCTCGATATTGAAGGAGCTACTTTAGCTCCGGGCCTGAGCAGCCAACAGCCTCAAACAAACGGCAAGCACGGGGTTGACAAGATTGAAGTCCGGCAACTGCCAACAGACCCGCCCGTTACCCGCGTGACTTTGCGGATGAAGAATTCTAATGCTCAGTGGCGGGCGTCTGTGAGCAATTTGGGCGGGGTTGTGCTATTGCCTGGAAGTGTAAGACAGCCGTCGGTTTCCCGCCGCCTGGCTGTAGATCCTCCGGCGAGACAAGCACAAGGTAGTTTGGCAAGAGTTCAGTCAATTGATTTAGCCAGTAACGGCACGCAACTGGTGGTGAGAACTGACCGCCAAGTGTCCTATACCAGCGGGTGGGATCAGGGGTCGAGAGCTTACTGGATCAGGATCGCCTCTAGTTCCCTGGCGGGGCAAATTCCTCAGCTCGATGCCAACAGTCCTGTATCGTTTACCGCCAGCCAAGAAGACGCGGAGACTGTGGTGATTTGGGTGCAGCCGCGATCGGGGGTACAGGTAGGCAGGGTGACGAGGCCGAGTCCGCAGTTGCTGTCTTTGCAGTTGCGATCGTCGAGTGCTAGCGCGCAGCCGTCAGTGACTCGCACTCCCAGCCTGCAACCTTTGCCCAGAAGCAGTGTCGGAATCGGCGATTTGCCCCAAGCTTCTAACCGCCGGGCTGTGGTAGCGATCGATCCGGGCCACGGTGGCCGCGATTCCGGGGCAGTCGGGATTCAAGGCATTCAGGAGAAGGAGATTGTTTTGGATATCTCGTTTCAGGTGGCGAGGCTGCTGGAACAGCAGGGAGTGCAGGCGGTAATGACTCGGACTGACGACAGCGAAATCGACCTGGAACCGAGAGTTTCTTTGGCGGAACGGGTGAATGCTACTTTATTTGTCAGCATTCACGCTAATGCGATTAATATGAGCAGGCCGGATATCAGTGGGATTGAGACTTATTATTTCAATAACGGCCAAGATTTGGCGAGGGTGATTCACGCCAGTATTTTGGAGGGGACGGGGGCGACTGACCGCCGAGTGCGGCAGGCGCGATTTTATGTTTTGAGGAAGACTTCTATGCCTTCTGTTTTGCTGGAGGTGGGTTTTGTGACGGGTGCTGAGGATGCTGCTAGGCTGTCTGACCCAGCTTACCGCAGTCAAATGGCGGCTTCGATCGCTCGCGGCATTTTGCTTTATCTTCAACAAAGATAATATATTGCCGCAGGGATTGGTAATGGGTAATGGGTAATGGGTAATTGGTTATTTGTGATTTGTGATTGCTAGCAACTGACAACTGGCCGCTGCCAACAAACCACTGCCCAATGCCAAGTGACAACCGACTATTGACAATTAACCAATGACAACAGACTCTGGACAACAAAGAATCGGTATTTTTGACAGCGGCGTGGGGGGTTTGACTGTTTTGACCCAGTTGTACCGACAATTGCCCAACGAATCGATACTTTATTTTGGAGATACGGCAAGGCTGCCTTACGGCACTCGCGCAGCGTCGGAAATTGTGGAGTTTGTCCGCGAAATTATGACCTGGTTGGTGGAACAGGATGTGAAAATGGTGATTATGGCCTGCAACACCAGTTCTGCTTTGGCGATGGAGATGGTGCAGGCTGAATTTGATGTTCCGGTGCTGGGAGTAATTCTGCCGGGGGCGCAGGCGGCGGTGCAGCAAGGCAAGCGGATCGGGGTCATCGCAACTCCTGCTACGGCTGCTAGCAATGCTTATCGAAATGCGATTTTGGAAATGGACGATTCTTGTCGGGTGTGGCAGGTTAGCTGTCCGGCTTTTGTGCCTCTGGTGGAGCAAAACCGGATTCACGACCCTTATACTTGTGAGGTGGCTCGCGAATATTTGGCTCCTTTGATTCAGCAGCGCATCGATACGCTGATTTACGGCTGCACTCATTATCCGCTGTTGGCTCCGGTGCTGCGATCGCTTTTGCCTGCTGGGGTGACTTCGATCGATCCTGCGGTGCGGGTGGTGGCTGCTGCTGCTAGAGAGTTGGAGGTTTTGGGGCTGCGGAATTCTGGTACTGCGCTGCCGACTCGTTTTTGCGTGAGCGGCCCTCCGCAGCAGTTTGCGGACTTGTCGGTGCAGTGGCTGGGTTGTACTCCGGCTGTTGAGAAAATATCCCTGCCGACAGTGGTACGTAGCGAAGCGGGGCGTAAGCCATCGCCTGTATCGCTGGAATCGGCAGAATAATCCCGAAAATTTATCGGTTGTTTGATGGAGCCAATTAAACCCCCCAAAACCCAGGTAAAGCTGGCTCTGGGGGGTTTAATTATTGCGATCGAAGCTAGCAATTACACATCAATCTGTAATAAAATGCAACAAAAGCTTTGATAAACAATGCAAATAATGTCCTGTATGTGCTGGAGCTATTCAGCCTTGAACCATGTCACCCTATGTATCGCAAGCAGTTTTACTTGTAGACGGCTATAACATAATTGGACTTTGGCCTCGACTTCGAGAGAAGCGCGATCGCGACGAACTCGAAACAGCTCGCCGCGAGTTGATTGAGGTTTTAGTTAACTACAGCGCCGTTCAAGATTTTGAGGCTCGACTGGTGTTTGACGCGCACTATCGAGATACTCCCGGCGTTAAAGAAATTATTACTAAAAATTTATCAGTGCACTACACTGACTTCGGTCAGACAGCAGATACCTATATTGAAAAATCTTGTGCTAGTTTGCGGTACGAGTTGCGATCGGTCAAAGGCAAAGGCCGCATGATTGTCGCCACCTCAGACCGAGCGCAGCAATTGACTGTAGTCGGCTACGGTGCCGAATGGATGTCCGCCGAACAACTAGCGGCTGACGTAGAATCCACCGCCCGCCGCAGCGAGCGCCGGCACAAATCCCGCAAACACAACTCCAGTCGCTTTCTCGCCAATTCCCTCGATCCCGAATCCCAGCAGCGCCTCGCCAAGTTGAGAATGGGGCTGCATTAGTGGCTGAAACCCTCTTGCTGTAGCCTCTTGCTGTATGAAAAAAAAAGTTTATCAAAGGCCTTGCCAAATCGAGTAAGTTCAGCTATTGTTAGTAATTGTGGGTAACAAAAACCCCCAATCCTCGGTAGCTCAGTGGCAGAGCGGTCGGCTGTAATGAATGCAAGCCTTTGGCATCAACCAAAAGCCCTAGTGACATAGCAGCTCTATCCGGTAACGGATACTGAAAAATCGGGTGAATTCAAGGAAACCGCAGCACTTCGGGTGGCGGCAATCTTGAGCCAAGTCTGGCGAAAGGCAGCGGTTGCGATCGCAAGTAGCCGGAAAGGTGCAGAGACTAGAGATGAGGAGCCTAACCAATAAATCTCACAGCGCCCGACATCCGACGACAGATCACAAAAATGATTTGTAGGGATGATGAAATAGTCCGCCCCCTTCGGAAACGTTGGGATAAGTGTAACCGATTGGTCGTAGGTTCAAATCCTACCCGGGGAGTTAGTAAAAGTCTGAAGTTGGAATTTTCCAGCTTCAGATTTTTTGTTTTTATTTTTTGACTTAGGGGAAGTATTTGGCTGACGCACGATACCGAATATTAAACTGGACTTCCCCCGTAAATATGCAATAAAATATCTAAAACCTTTACCAATTATAGGTTTCAATTGTTGAGTGAAAAAACTGTACCCAAGTTAAACCAATAGCCGTTTTGGCGATCGCGCAGAACGCAATAGATTCAATATAATTGGCGTAAGCTTGCAGGCGTGAATAACCTACATGGCTACAGAAATTTTACTCAACAATGGAAACTTTTGCAATGATAGGCTTTTGAGCCTATGTAAGTATATTTGCAGGGGGAAGTCCAGATTAAAACATGGCGTTTTGTCCGCACCAGTTTATTCAATATGCTCGGGAAACGAGATTTTAGAGTGGCGTCAAGTATCTGAATGACGCACCCTACCGAATACTAAACATCGCGTTCAGTCCGCACCCATTTAGTTTGCCGCTTGAGGAGAAAACCCAGATACAAAGGGATTTTCCACAGGATGTAAAAAGGTACAGATAACAAAGTGGAACCGGAAATATCGGTCCTCCCGAATTTTGCCCAAGCGCCGACAATGGAAACTAAAATCAGCAATCCTTGTAGTCCTAACAAGAGGGCTGGAATTGGGGATGTTCCCAAGGTTGCTGCTAGTAAGGAGGCGGCAAAAGCAGCTAGCCAGATAGCGACTAACAGCGACAGGGGTGGGACGGATAAGTCTAGGGCGATCGCCAATAAGTCAAATCGTTTTTGCTGTAAAGAAGCTGCTGTCAGCCGGGGAGTTTGAGTTAACAATGTCTGTATGTGGCCGTGTTCCCATCTGGTTCTTTGACTTTTAGCTGCTTGCTGCTGCTGTGGCAAACACCCGGTGACGTTTGCTTCGGGGCAGAATACGGTGGGATGTCCGGCGATCGCCAAATCCAAACTCATCTGCATATCTTCAACAATATTGCTGCTAGCTAGGGAAACCGATCGAATTATCGACCAGGGAAAAGCCATGCCAGTACCTGTTAGTAATGATGGGAATCCTAACTTTTTTAATCCGCTGGGACGGACTAAGTTTTTAACTAGAAATGCTAAAGCAGAAATGGAATCTTTCGGAGTAGGATTTGGTGGCTGTTCCATGAGATAAGTTGCTTGCACCGGTCTTTGTTCGGCAACTGCAACCCGGGCTAATTTTTCTATAGAGTCTGGCTGACAGATGCAGTCTGCGTCAACCATGATGACTACTTCGGGGGGGTCTGATTCGATCGACTGCAAGCCGAAATCCAGTGCGTATCCTTTGCCCTTGCGCTGTGTGTCTTGGCGCTCGATCGCACTTGCACCGCAGTTGCGGGCGATTTCTGCCGTCGCGTCCGTGCAGTTGTCAGCAATCACTAACAGGCGGTCTTGAGGTGTTAGCTGCGGCAATATGGTGGAGATGGTGGCGGCAATTCCTGCTGCTTCGTTGTAGGCAGGAATTAAAACTGCTACTTTGGGGCGGGGCGCTTTAGTTTCCGCTGTGGACCCGAAGCCGGAGAAGAAAGCTGCACTGCATTCTAGAAATAGAACTGCAACGGGAATGAGAAGGATCAGGGCGATCGCCCATAGCACAACATCAATCAATAGGAACAGTAGCTGATTAATTTCCACAATTCTAGTACCTTAATTTAATTTTATTTGCTGCGGGAATTGAGTTTATTTAATCTAATTCCACCTTTGTTAACTCAATGCACAAAGCTATCTAAAGTACGATCGTATCATGCCCTGAAACAATCACCGTTATCACCTTTGTTGTCAAGACTTAAGTCCTCATAAAACTACTAGGACGGGCGTCCTCACTACAAATTAATTTGATTTCGGTTGTGCGATCGCAAATACAGCGTATTCCACGTTTATGAAGGACACCCGCCTATCGATCTATCCCGCCGTAGGGACACGACGCCCTGCCGTGTCCCTACTTCATCAACCTGGAATACGCTGTAATATCATATCATGTCACTTATGACAATGTTAAGTCACTCAATTTAATTAAACCTCAAAGAAGCCCAAACTGGAGAAACCCGGTTTCTAAAAGAAACCAGGTTTCAGGGTGTTCTATTTTTAATCAACTAAACACTTAATCGATGTTTAACATCAAATCCGGTTACATAGCAATCATAAAATCGAGTCAAAAGTTAACACTCAACCATTCAGTTTTTCGACCCCGAGTCAAAAGTCAACAGTCAACAGTCAACAATCATTTCGCTAATGCAACCGGAATTGATATAACTTATTCATCCCCTGTGGGTGGGCACTCAGGAAACCATCTCCAAACTCAAAACTATTTTCAAGCTACGCTGCATCGGGGATAGCAACAGGTTCAGATTTTTTGGTGGTGAAATGTGCCGGGGGTGCAAATTCTCTGAGATATCTCGACACCGATCGCAAATATCCCACTTCTGCTTGAATCAAATCCAGGGTAGAAAGACTCTCAACTAAGTCATCAAACTCATCTACCGTAACTCCAGCATTGTGCAAGACTTCTTGGTTAAGTCGCCCGCAAATTCCTTGCAGGAGGAGTTCGATAATCTCGCTATAGTCAGCGATTTCCGTTCCGTAACCTTGCAATTTCTTGGGATTGATTCCCCACTGCAAAATCTTCAACAATTCTTCGGGGGCACTCCACGCAAAAGAGGAAGCAATTACTTCTTTTTCCGCTGCGACAAGAGCGTGCTTGATTTGCACTTCCGGGAAATCAGGATCGCTGATTAAGCTTTCCAGCTTCGACACTTGTTTATCTAACACGCGCAAAGAAAAAGGAGCTAATTCTACAGTCACCATGTCGCCAGCATCATCAACAATTCTAAAAGGATCTTCCAACACATTAATTAGGAGGTGAATGTCTGTAGGTTTTTTCCAGTCAAACTGTCCCAGAAAAAACGGTTCTTCGTATCCCGGCAAAAGTCCTTGAAAATAAATCGGCAGATTTTTGCCTGATTCAAGAATTTTATAAAGAGCTACTTCCAAGGTTTCTGTCGGCCACCCGAGATTACTTACGGCAACAAATTTCAGTTTTCCGGGAACGGACACAATCAGTGAATTCAGCAATAAATGTACGGCTTCGACAAGATTTTGAGCGGTTACGTAGCGGTGGGGAGCGTGAACGTTGACTGTTTTACCTTGCTGTACTTTTTTGGACATTTGCTCGCAGAACAAGCTATTTTCCAACATATGAGTAAAGCGAACCATCCCGTAAGTGACATCTCCTTCTTGAGCTGCTTTGGCAAATTGCCATTCGGCAAACTTCTTCGAGGCGGCGTAAACTTCGGTTGTAAAATATCGAGATGTTTTGCCTGTGGAAGAGAATACGCAGTGTTCTATGCCGTATTCTTCGCAGAGTTGGATGATGTGTTTACATCCTAACAGGCTGGTTGTAACTGTTTCTCTGATTTTGATTTCAGCGAGTCCGGGTTGGCGTTGGGCTGCTAGGTGAAAAACAATTTCTGGTTTTTCTACCTCAAATATGTGTTTGAGCGCCTCGAAGTTGCGAATGTCGGCGGCATAGAAAGTTACTGCACCTTCTCTGGTAAAAAGCGGGAGATTTTCTTCGGGGTTTTGACATCGGGCGCTGTCTGCGGAAACGATTTTCGTTGCGCCTAGTTCGAGGAGTTTTTCGATTAAGAAACTGCCGACACATCCTTCTCCACCGGTAATGAGGATGCTTTTTCCTTTGATTTTGCTACTGACTGCGGATGCGTATAGGTGAATGGTGCGACCCCGCACGTCGCTAAAAGGTTCGCTTTCTAATTGTCCGTCGGCTTGATAAGCTGCGATTAGCTGTGCGGTGAGAGTTTGTAATGCCGCGAGGATTTTAGGATCTTGCGGTTCCGGGGAACCCGGGGGAACTAGCTGCTGGATGCGATCGATGATTTCGGCTTTGCTGGCATCTTCAAACACTTCTGAGGGGTTAAATGCACTCTTCACTTTTTGGTCTCCTTTAATTTCTAGGAATGCGGTTGCTGATTCAAAATTGTTAAACAGATTTTTGATGGACAGAATCTTGAAAAGCCTGTCTGGATTTAGGATTTTTTAGACTGAAAGCTACTTGATCGGAAAGACAGGCGATCGGCTCTGCTACTAATTTACTTGTTTTAAGCCTACTTGTAGTTTTCTTAAGCGCTTTTTTTACCTGCTTACTTTTGCGATCGGCAAAGTCGGAACCTTCTCTGTCCAAAATTTGTCTCTACAACTATAAACTTAAGTTGCTGACTGTTGGCAATACTCAGAACATATCTTTACCATTTCTTTGTAATCACCTGCGAGTTTTCACGCAATTTTAAAGTTAATGTAAAGTAGGGTCGGTGTTTAAAAAACTTAACAATATACTTGACATTGATAATAGCATTTTATCACTTAAGAAAAATGTATTTGTTGCTACTAAATAAGATGAAAAATTTAAGTAATATTACGCATAATAACGCCCAATATTTGCGTCTGCTGAAAAGATTGCTACTTGATGGGTGGGGTAGCCCTGCTGTGCCTACCCCTGTATGTGTCGTGCTACTAGGCGCGAACAGTGCGTTCTTTTTTGCTGCCTTCAAAGCCGCGAGCGTCCCCAACATCGTAGCCTCCAGTCCGCAAGCGGCGGTCTAAATCGCTGGCTTCGGGAGAAGTTTTGGCCGCTTCTTCGATCGTCACTCTGCCTTCAAGCACCAGTTTGTAAAGACCCTGGTTGATAATCTGCATTCCTTCGTAAGTATCGTGTTCCATTAATCGGACAGCTTCATCATCAGCACCTTTCATCAAGTAATCGTGCATGGCAGGTGTATTCACCAAAATATCGTGAACTGCTACCCGACGGTTGTCAACTGTTGGCAGCAAAAGTTGGGCAATTACCGCTACTAAAGAATCGCAAATTTGAATCCGCATCGCCTGTTGTTCCTCGGGCGGGTAGAGGTTCAACAACCGATTAATAGCGTTAATGGCGCTGCGAGTGTGGAGAGTTCCCAATACTAAGTGACCGGTTTGAGCTGCTTGCAACGCTGTATTGATGGTAACGCGATCGCGCATTTCCCCGATCAGAATCACATCCGGATCTTCCCGCAAAACGGCCCGCAAAGCCTGTTGAAACTCGTGGGTATGCAAGCCTACTTCCCGCTGGCTGACCAAGCATTTTTTAGAAGGGTGAATGAATTCAATCGGGTCTTCAATTGTAACTACGTGCTTCTGCTCCATCTGATTGAGGTGGTCGATCATCGCAGCTACGGTTGTCGATTTCCCCGAACCGGTAGGCCCAGTAACCAATATTAATCCCTGCGATCGCAAAATGATACTTTTGAAAACTTCTGGCAACCTCAAGGAATCGATAGTAGGTATTTCCAAACTAATCAACCGCAATACCATCGCACCGCCGCTGAGGGAATCAAAACAGTTTAGCCGACACCGCACGAACCCAGGGTAAAAAATTGCTGAATCTAATTCCTTGGTAGTTGCAAACTGTTTTCGCTGTTCGGGGGTGAGAATTTCGGCTAGGTACTGTTCAAAAATTTCTGGCGTTACTTTGGGGTGGGCGGTTGCTACTTGCATCGCGCCACGAATCCGAAATCGAGGTACTTGGCCGACTCGAATGTGAATGTCGGAAGCCGAGACGCTATGGGCATCTCTGACCATTTGTTCGATCGTACTGACGGGTGTCTCGACATGCCGCTGCTGGGCTGCGGGGGGCGCACTCGGCGCAGGTGCAGGAGGTGGCGGGGGAGTTGCAGCCAAGGGCGGCGGCGGCGGCGGTGTTCGTCGGCGGGCTTGAGCCTCTGGTTGAACGGGTGTAGGATTGTTTAATGGGTTCATTTTTTGGTCTCCAGTCAGTCTATTTTAGATTTTAGATTTTAGATTTTAGATTTACTCCACAGATTAATCTGGGAGCAGGAACTAGAGTCTAAAATTTGGGGAGCGACCCTGACCGAGTGTCGGGATCTCGTATCCGTTTTTGGGCGGGGTCAATGTAGATTTATTGCGAAAAATTGCCCGATTTCTAATCTAATGACTCGCAGCTAATTATGTGCTAAATCCTGAAAATATTTTACAATTAGGCTTGATGGGGCGATCGAGTAATTAACAATTTAAACTCCTGTCAGTAACTCAGGGCTAAAGCCACGCTCGCTTGTAACAGAGATCGAGCAAGCTGTACTGACCCGCCTAAGTCTTAGCTGACTACGTTATTTAGGTCATAACACCGGTGAATGCGACGCTAGTTTTCCGCTCTGTTGTTTACAGTTAAACAGTTTTAAAGTCCCTGAAACAGTGCTGTAAGCCGAACAAGCCTTTATAACATTGGCCAAGCGAACATTACCCCGAAAGGGAGATTGAGGCAGCCATACCTTACTCCTTGAGGCAACCATACCTCTCCAACCCCGAAAGGGGATTCAAGGCGATTGAAATCGCCGGTCGTTTTCCTCTCAGGACTAAAGTCTCGCTCGTTTCCCACTTACCGAACTTTTTTTATGAACATCGGTCACAAAATCGCCGACTGGCTCGAAAATCGTGCTGTTACCCCTGCCTACGCGGGTTGGCTGCTCTTGGGGATGACGGTTTTCTTTTTTGGGTCTGCGACTAATACAATGTCTGGGTGGCTGTACGTGCTCAGCGGTGGGGGTTTGGCGCTTTTGGGAGTAGCGGCGGTTTTGCCGGGAAAATCGCTCCGTTTCTTGGAAGTCCGCCGCCGCCCGATCGAACCGGTGAGTGCGGGCGATCGAATCACCGTCGAACTAGAAATCGAAAATCGCGCCCGCCAACCTAAGACTCTGTTGCAAGTGCTAGACATCTTGCCGTTTGTACTGGGAGAACCCGTCATCCGCCCGATCGAAGTCATAGAGCCTAACAGTATATACAGGGATACATACTATCTAGAAGTCCGGCAGCGTGGCGTCTATCGGTGGCAAGAGGTAAACTTGAGGACGGCGGCACCTTTAGGGTTGTTTTGGTGCCGGCGCAGCCGCCCAGTCAAAGCAGTGGCGGTTGTGTATCCACAAGTTTTGCCGTTGAGCACTTGTCCTTTGATCGATCGCATCGGTCAAGAAGACAGCCCGCAATTTTACAATCGCAGTCGATCGCAAACTGCCACCGAAGGTCTCACCCGCAACCTCAGACCTTACCGCCACGGAGACCCCACCCGCCTGATTCACTGGCGCACCAGCGCCCGCTACGGAGAACTGCGGGTGAGAGAATTAGAAGTTGCAGCAGGCGGTCAAGAAATTATTATTGCTCTCGACAGCGCTGCGGCGTGGCAGCCAGAAGAATTTGAACGAGCCGTGACTGTAGCTGCATCCCTGTACTTCTATGCTAGCAAGCGCCTGTTAAACGTCAAACTTTGGACTGCCGGGACTGGACTCGTCTCGGGGAACCGCGTAGTTTTGGAAACTTTAGCGGCGGTTAATGCTGGGGAAGATGCGGTTGAAAATCGGCCGAAACTGCCGATAATTTGGCTGACTCAAAACTCTGCAACTTTAAGCACTCTTTCCCTGGGCAGCCGCTGGGTACTTTGGCCGAGCGCCACTGCTGAAACAGGCGAAAAAATGTTAGTCAAACACGAGTTGCCCGGTTTAGAAATTCGCTCCGGCCGACCGTTAGAACTACAGTTACAAGCTCCTCTGGAAAGAGCGATTAGTTATTAAGATAGTCCGGGACGCAAGCTCTTCTGGAAAGAGCGATTAGTTATGAAGATTAACTTCATGAGTTTTCAGGTATCACAAACTTTTCCCATTTCGATCGCATATTTGGAGCACGCTAAGAGTTCCCGCCCCACAAGATTTTAATTGTAGAGAGATAGTTTAATTTTAATGGCGAGCCGATCGAACTCTTTGCCTGACAATAAAATCTCAATCCCTGTTAATCTATCGTTTCGGGGAGAGTTTCGACTACATACTCAGGTACATATTCTGGTCGATTCTGGGGCAGATTTTGGGGCAAATTCTCGGGAAAATTCCCCGGTGGATGTTCGAGCCTGACTCGCCGGATCGGGAGATTTGCAATCAGTGCTGTGGCCCGCTGGTCGCTCTCCAGCGAGAACTCAGACCCGGTGGTATCGATTTCCACGTAGCGAGATACCACCTCTAGAATTTCTCGGCGCATCGACTCAACCATTTCTGGGCTGAGTTCTGAGCGATCGTGGGCTAGAACCAGTTTGAGGCGACGTTTTACCTCGTCGCGGCTGTTGTCAGGGGTGCGCGGGAAAAGTCGTTCGAGAAGTGTATGTATCATGGGTCTAGCGGGTTTGTCAAGGGTTAGGCATAGAAAACGTCATGCGATTTTCGATTTTCGATTTTCGATTTTCGATTGGGGAATCACTAATTCCCTAAGGGTTGGGAGTTGACATACAGTTTCATTTTTTTAGAGGAACTGGTATCACTCGGGGAAAAGCTCGGCCAGTTTTTTGTGATGCACTTGCTGCGGTTGAAAACCGATCGCCCATATTGCAGCACATCACATAATTTTAGTATTTAAGAACTTGCGGAGGCGAGTAAAGAAGTTTTCCCGACGGGGATTGAGATCTAGAAAATCAACTTTTTCGCCTTCTAAGCGGCGGGCAATATTGTCGAAGGCAGTTCCAGCTAAAGAGGCCGTTTCCGACAATACTAATGGTTCTCCTCGGTTGGTGGAAACGATGACGCGCTCGTCGTCGGGAACGACGCCTAACAGCGGAATGGCGAGGATTTCCCGCACGTCTTGCACCGACATCATATCATTTGCCAGCACCATTGCGGGTCTGATCCGGTTGACGATCAGGTTGATTTTCTTGACGTTGTTGGCTTCCAGCAGGCCGATGACTCGATCGGCATCGCGGACAGCAGCAATTTCGGGAGTGGTGACAATTATGCCTTCTTGAGCCGGGGCGATCGCATTTTGAAAACCTTGTTCAATTCCAGCAGGAGAGTCGATCAAAATATAGTCGTATTTTGGTCCCAACATCCCCACAAGCTGCTTCATTTGCTCCGCGCTGATGGCATCTTTCATCCGAGTTTGGGCAGCCGGCAACAGCACTAAGCGCGGCTGCCGCTTGTCTTTCACCAAAGCTTGCTCTAACCGGCACTCTCCTGCGAGAACTTCTAATGCCGTGTAAACAATGCGATTTTCTAAGCCCAGCAGCAAGTCTAAATTTCTGAGACCGAAATCGGCATCAATTACGGCAACGTTGCGCCCCCGCTTAGCTAAAGCCATGCCGAGATTGGCTGTGGAGGTGGTTTTTCCTACCCCGCCTTTCCCTGATGTAACAACAATAATGCGAGCCATAAGCGATTTTAGATTTATTGGGAATTGGTGATTGGGAATTGGGAATTGGGAATTGGTAATTAGGAACTGGTAATTGGAAATTGATTTTATTATTGGTTGATAATTAGCAATTATTATTTGGTAATTTGGCAGCAATCTGTTATTCAGTGAATTAACTCAACACTCAAAACTCTCCTTGTAATACTAATTATCTATGAATTGGCACTTGATTTTTCAATCGTCCTTTAGTGGCTGATTTAGCCAGTGGAAAAATTATCAAGCGCACGCTTAAAGAGAAATAGTATTACAAATTACCCATTACCAATTCCCAATCACCAATTCCCAATTACCCATTACCCATTACCCATTATTCATTACCCCCGATTAACTGCGATTTGTCAAAATCCGAGGCTCTGCCGATCCTAATCCCCTGAGGCGTCACATAGGCGACTTCCGGGAAAAACTGAGCGGGTGAGGTTTCTGGGCCTCTGGCAACATACTTAGCAATCCTAATCACCATCGGTTCCATCTGCAAGGTCATAATCACGCTTTTGGTGTTGCCACCGGCACCGGCGTGCACGACTCCCCGCAAACGGCCCCAAACTAGGATATCGCCTCCGGCGATGACTGATCCGCCGGGATTTACGTCTCCCAAAAGTACGACGGTGCCTGGATGGCGAATTTCTACGCCCGATCGCACTGTCATCTGCAAATATAAAGGTTCCGCCAGCGATTGCGGTTTTTCGGCGGCGGCTTTATTCAGGGAAGAAACCGGAGGCTGCTGTTCTACACAATAACCTGCCGTAGCAGCAGCAACGGCGGTTTGGCGGCGACTGGTGTGGACTCGTTTGAGTTGCAGTTCGACTTCGGAGAGGGCATCGGCGATTTCTTGTAGTTGGCGGATATCTAAAAGTCGATCGCTCCCCATCAATTGTACTTCTGCGTTTGGCTGCCAAAAGCGTTCTCCCGCATTCAGCCTGACTTTTAGCTGCTGCCAAAGTTCAGTCCAAGTCGAGGCGGAAGCTGTTGCGGGTTCGCTGTTGGTTTCTGGGGGGAGTAGCAACAGTAGCTGTCCATCTTCTGTCTTGAGTCGGACTTGCAACTCTAAGCTGACTTCGGGTGTTGATTGAGGGGCGGCAGCAGCGGCTGCGGCGGTGGCATCGGGTGTCATGGACAGGTCTGAGTTCAGGTAGGGACAGGTTAACATCAATATTAGCCTGAGTGGTCATTAGTCATTAGTCATTAGTCATTAGCAGGGCACTCCGCGCGCACTTTAGACAATTATAGGACTTACGCATCGGGGTCTAGAAACCGGGTTTTTTTACAAAAATACTTCGTTGCAACCAGCAGATTCGGTAAAAAACCCGGTTTCTTCGATCGGTGCATAAATCCAGAATTCCCCATTACCAATTCCCCATTACCAATGCCCCATTCCCAATTCCCCATTCCCCATTCCCCATTACCAATTACTATATGCAACAAATAGAACGTTGGGAGCATCCCGGTTTTGCAAAAACCTCAAATGGCTAAGAGGTCGTTGAGGTAAGCACAACGAAGTTTTAGCATTTG